>CAVEKR010000020.1:2993-11562 GCA_963616365.1 Bacteroidaceae bacterium | reverse complement strand
TCATCAACAGTTATAAGCAAGCGCTTTTTGTGCTTTTTCATTTGAAGCAAAATCTCTGAAATCGCTGTTTCTGCATCTTTTATCTCTGGAGCGCCTTGAACACTCACCGAAAACCCAAAAAAACTTAAATTCAGCTCTGCATCTTTAAGAATATCAAGGCAGCTTTTATTACTATTAAGCTTTGTAAGCAGAGAACTTACAAGATCTCTAATAGGGTTTAATTCCAAATGAATCCAATTTTTATTCTCAGCCAATTTATTTGCAACAGATGTCATAAACGCAGTTTTTCCACACCCGCGCATACCTGTAATAAGATAGATTTGCTTGCTTATATTTTTAGATTGAAAAGTATTTATAATCTCATCAGTTTGCACAGGTCTATCAATAGAAGCCTGCGGATTTTTTCCAAATACCAAAGAAAATGGATTGTCCATAATTGCCTCATTTCAAAATCGCTTAGTTTTCCCTGCTATTATACCACACTTTTACTATTCTTTACTATCTTTTACTAAGTTTTACTAACTTTTACTATTTTGAAATTTTTTTACTAACCTTTACTATCTTTTACTATTCTTTACTATTTTTTACTAACTTTTACTATTTTCAAAAAGTTTTACTAACCTTTACTATTCTTTACTAAGTTTTACTATTCTTTACTATTTGCGCAAGCCTTATTTATAAACTATATTTTACAGTCTCTACAAGCTTTTAACACTTTAAGTTGGCTCTTACCATGCTCGCAATCTAATATATGAGGCGTAATACTAGCTTAAACAGGTATTTTTCATTTATACCTACCACAAATACATAGATATAATTTATTGTTGATTACACTTTTTACAACGAGTTTTTGTTGTCAAGCACACTTTTTGCAACGAGTTTTTGTTGGCGAACACACTTTTTACACCGAATTTTTGTGATTTGACGCACTTTTTACGGCGAACTTTTGTTGCAGAGAACATTTTTTACGACGAGTCTTTATTCTGAGGTAACAATTTTTATGGCGAACACCACGGAGGCTTATCTCGCTTTTCATGACGTGCCCCACGAGGGCTTGCCCTGCTTTTATAACGTGCCCCACGGACACTTGCACTGATTTTCATGGAAAACGCATGTGTTATGCTGTGTGAATTTTTATGAAGCCTAAATTCTGCTACACTTTATGCGTGTCTTGCAAATCGAAAAATTAGGAGAAATCATGTTTGTTAGCACATCAGATGTAATCCCAGATGGGAGAGAAGTAGAAATCTTAGGTCTTGTACGTGGCAATATTGTTACTTCCAAAAACATTGGACGCGACATTATGGCAAGTGTAAAAACCGTTTTTGGCGGTGAGATTAAGTCATATTCTATGATGACAAACGAGGCTCGCCAAATTGCAGAAGATCGTATGATTGAAGAAGCTGAAAAACTCGGTGCAGATGGCATTGTTTCAATGCGTTTTGCAAGCGATACTGTAATGCAAAGCACCATCGAAATGCTTGCATATGGGACTGCAGTAAAGTTTGTATAATCCCACACAAAGACGTAGCACCCGCTGCGCAAGCTACAGGCGCTGCGCAAGCTAAAGGCGCTGCTACACCACATAGTTAAAGCGCTTATAGTGCAATACAAAAACGTCTATAAAGGCGTGTCATATAGTGCTGTGTTCGTTAGCAAAAACGAGATTACAAGCCAGTAAAACACCAGCCAAAACGGACAATAAAGAACCAACAAAAAAACGCGAGCCGTATAATGCGACTCGCGTTTTGTTTTTATAAGCGTAGCTATTTATATGCTATAGCTATTCTTTAAGCTTCAACTGGGATAACATGAACCTTGCGGCGCTTACCTCTTGTGTAGCTGACAGTTCCTTCTGTCATGGCAAAAAGCGTATCATCCTTGCCGCGTCCAACATTGTTTCCTGGGTGAAAATGCGTTCCACGCTGACGAACCAAAATCTCGCCTGCACCAACATGTTGACCGCCAAAACGTTTGCAGCCAAGGCGCTGTGCGTGAGAATCGCGACCGTTGCGCGAAGAACCCAGACCTTTCTTGTGTGCCATATCTATCAGTCCTTTCTTGACAAATTAATAAGCAAGCGCGGTATTTATCAAACCAAACTCTAAAAAGCCGCGCAAAATTTCTAATTCTAAAAAGCTTATGCTTTCTCGATTGCCTCGATGATATCTGCTTTGCGAGCGCCAGCTTGCAACTTGACGCCACGCTCTTTAGCTAAGTCTTTAAGCTCTGCAACAGTCATCTTAGACAAATCTGCATTATCTGACTTTGAGCCTGCGCTTTTATCAGAAGCCTCTTTAGCAGCAGAAGCCTTAGCTTCAACCTTTTTATCATCAGCAGCCTTAGCAGCTTTGGCGTCCGCCTTTACAGCATCCTTTTTAACATCCGCAGCCTTAGTTGCTGTCTTAGCAGCAGCCTTTGTTGAAGCTTTAGCGCCGCTTTTATCTGCAGCCTTTTTATCTGCAGCATCTGTAGCCTTAGCGCTCTTCTTGACTGCCTTGTCGCCCTTTTTAAAGACGCTTGCTTTCTCGCCGTTAAGCTCTGTGATGCAAATCTTTGTCAATTGCTGACGATGACCACGTGTGCGCTTATAGCCTTTACGCTTTTTGAACTTAAAGACAAGTACCTTGTCTCCCTTGTGCTGCTCAACAATCGTAGCGCACACTTTAATAGAAGCAAGTTTTTCAGGGTCAGTGATAGTGGCTTTGCCATCGCGCACGAGCAAAGTCTGCAACTGCACTACATCGCCCTCATTGCCTTCAAGCTTTTCAACATCTAAAACATCGCCTGCTTTGACGTTGTATTGTTTACCACCAGTTTTCACAATTGCGTACATCTTGTCTTACCTTTCCAGTTCAAATAAGCACACGAGCACCCGCACGTGTGCAAAACGCAAAGAAACATACTAGCAAAAAAATGCGGGCTATGCAAGGATAATTTTCAAGCTTTTGGGGTGTTCTCCAAAATTATTACACATATGCCCTATTTGCTCTCTTCAAATGCCCCATTCGGTCTCTATAAATGCCCTACTCAGGCTCTTCAAATGCCCCACGCGGTTTCTTTAAAAGACCTATTTACCCTCTTCAAAAGTAGGCTCAAGGGCTGCGACCTCAATCGCTGGGTTTTCTATAATGCCGCTCTTAGGGTCTGATGGCTGCACTGGCACACGTGCCTGTAGCTCGCTTTCTTGTACCATTGCCACCTGCTGAGCCTTGCTCACTTTGGCACGCTGCATGTCTGCAAGCTCTTTTCCTGCAACGACAACTCCAGCCTGCGCTGCGGCGGACTGCTCACCCGTGGGGTGTTCGCCATTAATAAGGTGTTCGCCCGCACCTTGCTCTTTACCCTTTTCAGTTTTTTGGCGAACACCACGGGCGCTTTCGCCCTCACCACGGGCGCTTTCGCCATTATCACGTGCGCCCCCGTCGCTCTCGTCGCACACGCCCTTACCAGCCTTGCCGCGAACGCCCTTGCCGCGTGCACCCTTAGCAGCCTTACCACGCGCACCCTTGCCACGTGCAGCCTTAGTGTCAAACTTGCGAAACGCCACGTCTTCGTCCATGCTAGGCCATGAGGGCACGTCAAATTGGGCGAGCCAATAACCGAGCGCCCTGTAAATTATCATGTTTGCGACGCTGGTAAACACATACAGCACAAAGCAAAGCGCAACGCTAACGGCAAAAAATATCATCAAAGCGCGCGCAATAGAGGTGTTTAAGCCCCCAAAACCAGCTAAGACCAGCGCGTAGCTGATGTGTAAGAAGTTTCCATTTATAGAAGCCAAAATGAAGAAAATCAGACCGACAATTGCCAGAGAAATCACCATCATGATAAGGCACATCAAAAAAATGCGCATGATACCGCCAAAGTCTGCGCGAATCATGTTTTTGAGTTTGCCCACTTGAAAGCCTGCGCCAAAACGGTCATATACTGACATGCGCAGCTGACCTGACCAGGAAAAAAGCGTCGCCACTATAGCAAGAATAAACGCAACAACTAAAACTATGATGCCGATAACAAATGTTGGTGTAACGCTAAAACCGTTGCGGCGCATATAATAAGCAGAGCTTGTCGCAGACGATTTTGCCATAACCAAAGTTAGCCCAACGCAAATCAAAATTGCCACCAAAATAAAGAAAACAACATAGATGACCAGCGCATACCAGCCCTGCCTATAAAGCTTGCCGTCGCGGTTTTCAAAAATGCCCTTAGGCATTGGGGACTTTATGTTCCACGCAAGCTCCCTTATCCAACCAAGCAAATATCCGTTAAAGACAATCTGTCCAAAAATGGGAATAAGCTGCAAAAGTCCAAGCAAAACAGCGCGAAGAGCCCAACCTTTAGAGCCCCTAACATCTGCCCATGCCGTCTTGAAATATCCACTTTTTTTAGCAGCCATATTGTGTTTTACCTTTCTTTTTATGGTTTGCATGACCTAGCGCCTGCGCGCTCTTATGCCTATTTTAATTTTCGCGCGTTTTAATGGCGAACACCTTACTCGCTTTTTACCTACACTTACACGCTTGGCTTTTGCGCCTTGCGCTACTTACGCGGCTGACACCTGCGCGCTCTTATGCCTCTTGCAAGACTTTTTTCAAAACGCTATCGTGCGCGCGCGTCTCAAGTTTATCGTTTAGTTTAGATAATTCTAGACTATCATAGCGCAACATGAGCGCTCGCGACAAAAGTTCATCGGCAATTATCGGATTTTTTGGCAAAAGCGGCCCATGAGCATAGGTTCCAAAGACATTTTTGTAGATTATGCCTTCTGTTTTGTCCTCTCCATTATTGCCAAAGCCAGCTTTTACTTTTCCAAAAGGCTTAGCGCCCTCACATAAATAAGTGCGCCCGACATGGTTTTCAAAGCCAACTACCACGGGTTTTTCTGGCAGGCTTTCTACTTGAAACGCCATGTTGCCAATCAAGCGCCCATCTCCTGCCTCTGTATATAACGGCAGCGCGCCCAAAAATTGGGTCTTTTGACCCTGCGTGCCCACGTAATATTTGCCAAGCAGCTGATATCCTCCACAAATGGCAAGGACTACCTTGTTGTTTTCTATCGCTTGACAAAGACGGTCTGCCTTAGAACCGCTTTTTCCAATGCCAAAATCGTCCATTAAAGCATATTGATCAAAGTCTTGACCTCCGCCAATAAAGAAAAGGTCAAAGGTGTCAAAATCGGCATCATCGCCTGCGCAAAGCTCGACAACCTCGCAAGAAATTCCCCTCCATTCGCAGCGTTTTTGCAGAGTAATTATATTGCCTCTGTCTCCATAGAGGTTCAAAATGTCGGGGTATAGATGACAGATTCTCAGCTTTGGTGAGGCTTCGCCTGTGCTTGGAGAAGCACTGGTCGTACTTACGCTTGAAGAAGCCGTGCTAGTTTTTTGGCGAACACCACGCGCGCTTGATGAGGCAGCGCTCGCGCTTGGCGAGGCGCCGTTTGTGCTCGCGCTTGAAGAGACGTCACTCGTATTTGGGAAAACTTCACTCATATTTTGACCTTTTTATCCTTCCCAAAAGCCTGCAAGACCATAGCGTTTAGCTGCTGCAGCACGAAAATCCAACATGGCAGAATAATTAGAAATCACAGTTATGGACACTTGCGATGCGTCGATTTTATCCAAAATCGCTTGATTATCTTTTTCTATGATAATGTTGTCTTCTGTAGCACCTGCATATTTAAGGCGCAAAGCCATGTCTTCTGCGCGGTCTCCGCCGCAAATGATGTGCTTGTTTTGCAGGTCAAGCTCTTCAAAACCTGCATCATAAATCCAAGAAACATCATGGCCATCGCAATCTTGATCGTTAAGTAAAAGGACAAGCTCAAAGTCTTCTTGAGCATTATTAAGAAACAAGTTGAGAACTTGATTGCAGCCAGCTGGGTTTTTGACCAACATGAGCCTGAGTGTTTTATTGTCAAGCTTGATAACTTCTCCCCTGCCAAAGCCGTGCTTAAACTTGGCAAGAGCAGAAAAAATTGTCTCTTCTTGCATACCAAAAGCATAAAGTCCAGCTGCCACACAGCAGCAATTATACACATCATAGCCTGCAGGAACATCAAGTTTTGCCTCGTGAGTTTTGCCGCAAATATCCATGTTTACCACGCAGCTATCAAGAGTGCTAGAAATTATTTTTTCAATTGCAACATCTGGAGTTTTGCGAGCAAATCCGCAATTAGGGCACTTCCATTTTCCAAGGTGACCATAGCTTACCTGCTCGTATTCATATTCTGTGCCACACTTAATGCAACGCCTTGCATCGGACAAATCAAAAACGCGCTTAGGATAAATTTGGCAATTTATGCCATACCATAAAATCTCATTTTGAACATCATCTGCCAAAGAAGAAACAATGGAGTCATCTGCATTAAGACAAAGGCGTGCATGTGGTGCATTTTTAATGCCAGCCAAAATTTTATCTCTTGTATGCATGACCTCTCCAAAGCGGTCAAGTTGGTCGCGAAAAATATTTGTTACAACCAATACATCTGGGTCAAGTTGTTTGCATACGCTTGCCAAAAGGCCTTCGTCACATTCTATAGCTGCAAGCTTTGCACAAGGCTTGCCTGATATGGAGCTATGCAAGGCAAATTCAGTGGTAATGCCTTGCAATAAATTTGCTCCAGATCTGTTATAAAATGCAGGCTTATTGGTGTTTTTGAGGGCTTGGGCAATAATGTGCGTTGAGGTTGTTTTTCCATTAGTGCCAGTAACAACAATGGTTTTTACATCCTTTGACAAATGGTGCAAAAAGTTGGGGTCAATTTTTAGCCCAAGTTTGCCAGGCAAAGAAGTGCCGCCGCGCCCCGTTAAGCGCAATACGCGATATGTGCCCTTGCACACTATAGAAGCTAAAATGCTGCGAAAACTCATGGAGCTTACTCGCCTTTTTCTGCTGCTGCTTTAGCTGCGTTGGCTTGTTCGGCTGCTTCGGCGGCGTCTTCTACATTTTCTTGCGCGGAATCAGCGGGGTGTTCGCCATTATTGCCAGCCGCAACATCAGCAGGGTGTTCGTCAGCATTATCTGCCTCTAGCTTGGATTTATTGCTTTCAAGCAAGGCTGCAATTCGCTCAGTATAGATTGGGTCTTTTATGCCAGCCGCTGCAACATCTAGGGTTGGAGCCGTCTTCCATAGGGTCTCTAGCTGGTAGAACTCCCGCTCTGGGGCTTGGAAAATGTGGACTACGATATTGCCGTAGTCAAGCAAAATCCACTTTGCGTCATCTGTTCCCTCGCGACTATCAGGCTTTATGCCAGCTTGCTCGCGCAGGCAGTCCTCGACCTCTTCTGCGATTGCGTCTGCCCTGCGCTTATTAGCCGCAGTTGCGATGACAAAGTAATCGGTAATGTCAAGCAGCGCGGACACGTCTTGAATGACAATGTCTGTGCCACGTTTTTCGTCGATGGCACGCGCCGCTATGAGCGCTGCCTCTTTAGAACTCTTTGCCTTTGCTGTCTTATCTTTTTCTGTCACTTAAAACTCCTGACCTTTGCTTTTGCTTATTTGGGTTGCGATGCTTAAAAATGTTCGGGGCTATTGCTTGTAGCGCACGCACCTAATCAAAAACTTTCATGCACTAGCAGTGACGCCGCCCTCAAGCGTCGCCCTCAAGCGCCACCCTCAAAATTCATGCCATAATATTTGGGTTTCCCTGGTTTTGCTTTTGTCTGCTGTGGTCTGCATAGCGTGCTACCAGCCCATTCCAGATTTCAAACGCAGACGGGTGAATAAATCGCTTGCGAGCAATGAGCGCGTGCATGACCTCTGTATAACAAGCAAAGTAAAGCTGCTCTAAGCTGACCTTTCCAACCAAATTGCGCAGCTCTTTAGTGCCAGGGCGCCTTTTTGCATCGCGCAGCGGCTCGATTAGGTCTGCAATAAAAATTACCATGTCAAGCTCGCTCATATCAAGACCACCAAGCGTGTGATGATGAATAGCACTAATCACCTGCTCAGGAACTTCTGGAAACTCACGTTTGACCGCCTGAGCACCAGTAAAAGCATGAAGCACTGGCCAGAGCAGCTCGTAGTTTTCAGGAACTTTCATGTCGAGTTCTTTTAAGCGCCCAAGCAGCTCATCATCTGTATAAAGCTTGTCCCAGTCATGTAAAAGCCCAGCTAGACGAGCGTCAAACCTATTGACGCCATAAATTTTTGCCAACTTGCCAGCGCAATCAGAAACAGAAATAACGTGCGCCAGCCTCCTGCCCGAAAGTCGCTCGTTTACGGCCTTGTAGCAGCGCTTATACAGCTTCTTGTTTGCTGCCTTTTGCTCTTTTGTATACTTTACTTTTGTAATAGTCTTCACCTTCTTTATTTTGCTTGCCGCTTATTCGCTTTTATTTGCATTGGCTATTGTATCACCTTGTGTAAAAATTTGACACTTAAGGCGCTTCTCCCTTCAAAACTACCATGTTTTAACCTATACTATCTAAAAAATATTAGTGCGCGCATAAAAGTGCTTGATACACGCGCCATAAAAATGTGCGTTGCCCCGCGCATCAGCGCGCCGCAGCAACGCCCGCGCAATAAATGGCATCCCAACGCGCCAAAGCACCAAAAACC
>CAVEKR010000020.1:0-2983 GCA_963616365.1 Bacteroidaceae bacterium | reverse complement strand
AAATATTAGTGCGCGCAAAAATGAGCGGCACATAAAAGACGGCATCGCGCGCAGGCGCACCACAACACACAAGCGCCCACGCCGCCTAGCAACGCCCGCGCACCAAGGCGCCCCACAGCTCAAGCACAAAAAACCGACCGAAAGGTAAACAAAAATGAGCCTCATAGACGATGTTCAAAAGAGCACAGAAGAAAAAACTTTGACCAAAGCGACTAAGCTTGCAGAAAAGGATAGCAATTTTAGAAACGAAAGCGTCACCAAAAAAAGAGATGAGACTATCAGCATCTTTTCAAATATTGCTTCTTATCGTGGCTGGTCAGAATCCTATTCAACGACTGTGATTTATAAGCAAGTTGGTGTAGAAGACTATTTTTACATCTACGCCTGCGACTGCAAGGGCTTTCATAGATTTCCTGGAATGTGCAGACATTGTGCTGCGCTTGTTTATCATTATTTGGATTCTCCAGAGAGTTTTGAAGGGTATGACACCCTTTTGCGGCCAACATCGCGCAGGCTGTCTTCTTTGCTTGAGTCGTATAGCAGCGAAGAAGAACGCTCTCATAGACCAGGGTCTATAGAACTAATACCTCTAATTACTCATATGTCTAAAAGCTGGGACGTGCAGTTTCAAATAAAGGAGCATGAATCAAAGTCGCGACCCTGTTTAATAAAAGACTACAACGAATTTCTGGACAATTTGCAAAACTCTGCATTTCATGAATATGGAAAAAAATTGGCGTTTCAGCATTCTTATTCCATATTTGACGAACAAAGTCGCAAATTTGCACGTTTTATAGAACGTGTCGTAGAGCGCAAGGTAGAAAGCATCGTAGATGCATATACCTCTCCTCACGAGTTTTTTAGTCCGCGCGAGAGTTCTAAGTCTGCCATTGACAGGCAAATCTCATTAAATAACGCTGAGCTTATTGAGCTATTTGAGGCCTTTGGAGAGAGGCTTTTTCTAATTACATACATGACACCAGATTACGTAATGCACGATCAGCACGTGTTTATTGCAGAAACTGATCCGCCCATGAAGCTTGTTATGAGGCAGATAAAAGAAGAAGGCTACACTGTCTTTATCAAAGAAAACCCAGAGATCATTACCTGTGCTGGAAAAATGTATGTATGGTACAAGGACCAAGTTATATACAAATGCTCTGAAGAGTTTGCAAAAAATGCCCCATTTTTAAAGACTCTAGACGAACACGACGAATCTAAGCCAGTATTCATTTCAAAGAAAGATCTTCCAAATTTTTGTGCCAATATTTTGCCAAGAATTGAGCAAACCATGCTGACAGAAATTCCAGAAAGTATCAATAGATACAAAACAATTTCTTGTCAGATACGTTTTTATTTGAACAAAGTGCAGACAAACATCACTATAAATGTAGAAGCCATCTATGGAACTTTTGCTTTTCCTGTTATAGGAACAATACAAAGCAAAGATGGTGTTCAGGATGGAACAGAAAAAAAGGATGTTGCCGTACGTGATTCTAAAACAGAAAACAAGGCAAAATCGCTGGTTAGACCTTATTTTGGAGAAGAAAATAAAATCCCTATTACAAGGACAAAAGCCATTATAAACTTGATTGTTGACGGGCTTGAATCTTTTAGAGAAATTGGCGAGGTTTACACAACCCGTGCATTTGACAAGTTCAACGGTATTAGCGCGCCCCCACATGTTTCTATTGCCGCTTCTTTTTCGAGCGATTTGATTAACCTCAAAGTTTCTTCTGAAGAAGTAACGCAAGAAGAAATTATGAGTCTGCTTAAGGGTTATCACAAAAACAAAGAGTATCACATCCTTTCAAATGGAAAGCTTATTAAGATACAAGGGAGTATCTTAGAAAAGCTCTATATTCTTGCAGATGACCTTGGCATAAACCCAAGTGAGTTCAAAGATGAAGCCGTGCGCCTAAACAAGTTTTGCGCGTTTTATTTGGATTCGCAAAAAGACATTAGTCAAGAAAAGAGCTTTAAGGACTTTGTTGAGCAGGTAAAAAATATCGACGAGAAGTCTTATAAGGTTCCACAAGAGCTAGAACAAACCCTTAGACCCTATCAAAAGGATGGTTTTAGGTGGCTTTCTGCCAGAGCAGATGCTGGATTTGGCGGCATTTTGGCTGATGAGATGGGCTTGGGCAAGTCTGTGCAGCTAATCGCTTTGTTGCTTTCTAAGCAAAAGGAGGCAGATGCGCCAAGCCTGATTGTTTGCCCGTCTTCTTTGGTGTATAACTGGAAGGCAGAATTCAAGCGTTTTGCCCCAAGTCTAAACGTCGTCCCAGTTGCAGAATCTAAGACAGAGCGCGCAGTAGAGATTGAAAAAGCATTTGAGAGCTGGGGGATTGTGAGTGCTTCGCATGGGGAAGGCGTAGGCGCGGACGCGGATACGTTGCAAGAAGGCACGGCGCAGAGCATGGCGAACACCACGGGGACCGCGGGCGCGGATGCCGATAGCGAGGGCGCACTCCAAGCAAGCGCACCTCAAAAAGTAGACGTGCTCATCACCTCTTATGATCTTGCACGCAGAGACAGAGAACATTACCAAAACTACAGCTTCTATTTTATGGCACTTGACGAGGCGCAATACATTAAAAACCACAAGACGCTGACCACTCGCGCTATAAAAAAGATTTCTGCCAAACACCGTTTTGCCCTTACTGGCACGCCGATTGAAAACCACCTATCTGAGCTGTGGAGCATATTCGACTTTTTGATGCCTGGCATTTTGAACTCAAATCAGCAATTCAAAAGGCGCTTTGAAAACCCCATCATGCAAGGTGACCAAAGCGCACAAAAGCGTCTGCAGGCATTTGTCGGTCCGTTTATGCTCAGAAGATGCAAGGCAGACGTGCTAAAAGAGCTGCCCGACAAGCTCGAGGGCATTGTTTATTCAGAAATGGAAGAGGAGCAAAAACAAATTTATGCTGCTTTGGAGGGTACAATAAGAATCCAACTGCAAAAATATACCAAAGAGGAC
>CAVEKR010000019.1:0-11568 GCA_963616365.1 Bacteroidaceae bacterium | reverse complement strand
CAGCAACACGGCAAATATATGAGTTGTGCAGCTTTGCAGATAAAAGCAGATGACAAGGTAAGGAGAGTGATTGTTTGCATGCAAGCGCTGCGCATTATGGATACAACCCTGCGTGATGCCCATCAATCTTTGTGGGCTACTCGCATGGAAATTAGCGACATGCTCCCCATTCTGGATAAGACAGACAAGGTAGGGTATTGGTCATTGGAGGTTTGGGGTGGTGCCACCTTTGATACCTGCCTGCGGTTTTTGGACGAAAATCCATGGGATAGGCTTCGCACAATTAAAAAACATTGCCCAAACACCCCGCTTCAAATGCTTACTCGTGGGCAAAATTTGGTCGGTTATCACCACTATTCAAAAGATATAGTCAATCGCTTTATCAAAGCATCACACAAAAACGGCATCGAGATATTTCGTGTTTTTGACGCTCTAAATGACGTGCGAAACGTCATCGACAGCGCAGAAGCGCTCAACGAATGCGGTGCTTGGTTTGAAGGAGCAATTAGCTATACCCTAAGTCCTGTTCACACCCTTGATAGTTATGTCGAATACGCTCAGCAGCTAAAAGATCTTGGCGCAAAGTCAATTTCGATTAAAGATATGGCTGGTCTTTTGACGCCATTTAGGTGCGAGCGCCTAGTCAAGGTTCTAAACAAAGAGGTAGGGTTGCCAATTCATGTTCATTGCCACTATGTTGGTGGTATGGCTCCTGCAAACTACATTAAAGCAGCTGAGGCAGGTGCTGCCATAGTGGATACCGCAACAGCACCTTTGGCTTTTGGTAATTCTCAACCTGCAGTAGAGATGATTGTTGCAGCTCTAAAAGAGAGCTCTTATGATACGGGTCTAGACCTTGATCTTTTGTTCGAGATTGCTGACTACTGGGAGGGTGTTCGCAAAAAACGTAAGTTCAAGCGCGGAATTTCTACCCTATCTCAAATGCATGTTTACAGCCACCAAGTCCCTGGTGGCATGATGAGTAATCTAATTAGCCAGCTAAGCGTTCAAAAAGCGCAAGAGCGCCTGCAAGAGGTGCTAGAAGAGATCCCAAAGGTGCGTGCAGAGGTTGGATATCCGCCGCTTGTTACCCCTATGTCTCAGATTGTGGGAACGCAAAGCGTGTTTAACGTGCTAACAGGCAAGCGCTGGAGCGTTATCTCTAAAGAGATGAAGGACTACATTGCAGGATATTATGGAAAAACGCCTGGTAAAATTGACCCAAAAATTCAAAAGCTCGTTTTGGGAGACGATAAGCCCTTGGCGCCAGATGTGGCCCCTTCTTCTTTGGTTACAACAAGTTATGAGCAGCTAAAAGAGGAGCTCGGAGAGCTTGCTACATGTGAAGAAGACGTTTTGATGTATGCAATGTTTCCTAACGAGGGCAAGGCTTTCTTAGAGAAAAAGCACAGGATAGAACATACAAATTTCTTGATGAATGAGTCCGTGGAAATTACCAAGGAGGATGAAGAAATGGACACCGCACAAATTCGTGAGTTAGTAAAGATGGTCGAAGAAACAGGCATTGGCGAGATTAGCGTGCTAGAATCTGGTGCTCAGGTCATCATTCGCAGCGCTTCCATGCCTGTGGTCGCAACAACTCCTGTACCAGCTGGAATGCAGGCGGCTACCGTTGATAGCGCTGCTGAGCTGGCAGCAGAAAACGTATCTGCAGGTATCGGCGGTGCAATTGGTGCTGGCGCGGGTGGCGCAGGATTGGGCGCTGGAGCTGCTGGAGCTGGAGCGGGCGCAAAAGGCGCGGCAGATAACGTGGATAGACCAGCTAGCTGGGTGCCGATTGTGGCTCCGATGGTTGGGACTTTTTATGTGGCGCCAAGCCCTGATTCTGATCCGTTTGTGCAGGTTGGAGACAAGGTCGCCGCAGGTGACACCGTATGCATTGTAGAGGCCATGAAGCTCATGAATGAGATTTCTGCTGAGCAGCTGGCCTACGTGCGCGAGGTCTGCCTAAACGATGGCGATGCCGTTGAGTTTGGAACCGTCATGTTCTACATCGAGCCTATCGCAGAGTAAGTTTTGGAGACAAGGTAATGTTTGAAAAAATACTCATAGCAAATCGTGGCGAGATTGCCCTGCGTGTGCTCAGAGCAGCACACGAGCTTGGCATCAAGGTTGTTGCAGTTTATTCTGAAGCAGACAAAGACACAAAAGTAGTGCGCCTAGCAGACGAGAGCGTATGCATTGGACCTGCTCCTTCTGCAAAAAGTTACCTTAACATGTCAAACATCATAGGAGCTGCAGAAATAACAGGTGCTCAAGCCATACATCCTGGTTATGGCTTTTTATCAGAAAACGCTGATTTTGCTCGCGCTTGTGCAGAAAACGACATTGTATTTATTGGTCCTTCTGCTGATTGCATTGATTCTTTGGGCAACAAAGCTGCAGCAAAAGAGACAATGAGAAAACTCGGTGTCCCTTGTGTGCCAGGTTCAGATGGACCTGTTACAAGTGTCAAGGACGCTCAAAAGTTTGCTGAAGAGGTAGGATATCCCGTGCTCATTAAGGCTTCTGCTGGTGGCGGAGGCAAGGGCATGAGAGAGGCTCACAGCAAAGAAGAGCTAGAAGATCAATTTAATGCAGCGCGCGGAGAAGCAAAGGTAGCCTTTGGAAACGACGAGGTTTATCTAGAAAAACTGCTGGTAAAACCCCGTCATGTTGAAGTGCAAATCTTAGCAGATTCGCATGGAAACGCCATGCACTTATGCGAGCGCGACTGTTCAATACAACGCAGACATCAAAAGCTCATAGAAGAAGCTCCATGTCCTGTTTTGGACGAAAAAACTCGTCAGGCAATGGGAGAAGCTGCACTTAAAGCAGTGCGCGGCGTTGGTTATGAAAACGCTGGCACCATTGAGTTTTTACTCGATGCTAACGGGGATTTTTATTTTATGGAGATGAACACGCGTGTGCAGGTCGAACACCCTGTTTCAGAACAGATTACCAACACAGATATTATTAAAGAGCAGCTGCGAATTGCTGCAGGCGAGCCCATGACCTGCGCAAAGCGCGCTCCATTAAGCCCGATGGCGCATGCAATAGAGTTTCGCATTAACGCAGAAGACCCAGCGCATGACTTTAGACCATGCCCTGGAAAAATCACTCGCTTTGATATGCCAGGAGGCCCTGGAGTCCGTGTGGACACACATCTTTTTGCAGGTGCTATAATTCCACCTACCTATGATTCTTTGCTTGCAAAGTTGATTGTTTGGGGCGCAAATAGAGATGAGGCAATTGCGCGCGCGCACAGAGCGCTCGACGAATTTAATATAGAAGGCGTGGCAACAACCATACCTTTCCACAAAAAAGTGCTGGAAAACGATGTATTTTTGGCAGGCAAGGCTTGCACAGACTTTATTGGCACAGATTTTGTCGAGACAGATTTGCAGGCGTAAAATTTATAGGCGTAAAATGCGCGCAGTTTGAGGGCGCACAAGGCGCGCAATTTACAGAAACAAAAACAAACTAAGGAGACACTAATATGTCAAATGCAGACAAAACTTATCACACAGAAGGCATGACCATAGCACCTGGTGTTATCGAAACCATTGTGGCTATGGCAGCAGCAGAGGTAGAAGGCGTTGCAGGAGTTGGCACAGCTGGCGCGTTTGCCCAGATAATGGCTGCCTTTAATGCTGGAAAACCCATTCCAACTGCTGGCGTTGAGATAAATGTGGATGAGACAAAAAACATGACGGTAGAAATTACAATCCAAGCATTTTACGGAAAACGCCTGATAGAGCTTGCAGATTCCGTGCGCAACGCCATCGGAGATGCCTTGCGCGCGCAAATTGGCATTGAAGTTGCTGCAGTTGATGTCTACATTGACGCGCTGGTGTTCGACGAAAAAGCCTAGAAAAACCCACATATGACTACTCAAATGCATGTACATACTCATGCACGGCGACAAGCTGTGCAAATTTTATATCAGCATGAGCTCACGGGATGTTCGCTAGAAAAGCTAGTCGGAGCTGACCCTAAAAACGCAGGTCAGCATGATGGCGAACACCACGCTGACCCTAAAGGCAGCGGCAGCGTTGCTGGTAAGGTTGCTTGTGGCGATGCTACTCATAAGGATGGCGAACACCACACTAGTTCTAAGAACGCCAAAAAAGCCAAGAGTGGTAAGGACGCCAAGAGCGTTGAGGACGCAAAAAATGCAGCTGAGATATCTGCTTTTGCTATCTCAACGTATCCAGAAGGCGTAGATGATAACGATTTGACTGGAAACCCGCTTTCTGATTATGCCTGCTCACTCATTATGGGCGTGGCAGATAAACTGGAAAAAATCGATGCAGACATCATCAAGACGGCTGAAAATTGGACGCTTGAGCGAATGCCTGTTGTGGATAGAAACATTATTCGCGTGGCAGTTTATGAGGTGGTTTATGCAGAAAACATCCCCACAGGCGTTGCCATAAACGAGGCTGTTGAAATGGCAAAACTTTACGGGAGCGCTGATTCTCCAAAGTTTGTGAACGGAATTTTGGGTCGCATTGCAACGCTTTATGACGCAGGCGCTGATAAGAGCGCTGCCGATGATAAAGATGCTGCTACTGATAAGGACGCTGTCGATGATAAGGGCGCTGCCAACGATAATGACGCTGATAAGGGCGACACCAATAATGACGCACCCAAAGATAACACGCAAGAGCAAGGAAACAAGTAAATGGGAATTGAAAAGTACGGCACCTTTTCTGAGGTGCGAGAACGCCTAGATGCAATCTTGGTAGAAGTGCGCAAAAAGGAGCTTTCTTTAGAGAAAAGCCTCGACTTGTATGAAGAGGCCGTTCAGCTGGGAAACCGCTGCGCAGAGCTGGTGGACAAGTCGGACTTTAGCGCAGAAGAAGCAGAAGCTGCCATGAAACTCATCGAAGGAGAAGCTAACGAATCTGACGAACAAGCAGGTGAGGATGGCGAACACGCTTCTGACAGCAAAGATTCTGAAGGTGGCGAACAACCTTCCGACAGCAGAGATTCTGAAGATGATGGTGCTGAGCAGGGAGAAGACACCTCTAGCAAAGAGGATGCCGATAAAGAGGACGCTGCCAAGGACGATACCAGCACTAATGACGAATCTGCTGACACTAAAGACGATGACGAGCAGTCCACTGGCGACACAGATGACGTCGCAACTGATGAGGGTAACGCTCAAGAAACTGCAGCTGACAACCCAGATGATGCCAAAAGCGATACGGGTGTTCGCCAAGAAGATAAAGACGAAAGCACAGACGACACGGGTGTTCGCCAAAAAGAAGAAGAAAAAGAAAATAAATAGGGACAAAAATTAGAAAATGTATGGCAGCGTTTTAACAAATATTAGCTCTCCTAAAGACCTAAAAAATTTAAGTTATGAGGAGCTCAAGATACTTGCGCAGGATTTGCGCGTGCAAATGGTTGCGACGACGAGTATTCGCGGCGGCCATCTGGCTTCTTCTTTGGGCGCTGTCGAGATTATTATTGCGCTGCACCGCGTTCTTAATTGCCCTGATGACCGCATTATTTTTGATGTTGGGCACCAGGCGTATGCGCATAAATTGCTCACGGGCAGGCTTGAAAGTTTTCAGACTTTGCGTGCGTTTGGCGGCATTTCTGGTTTTCCTAAAATTGACGAAAGCCCCTACGATTCCAATAACGCAGGTCATGCTTCCGATTCTTTGTCGCTGGCGCTCGGGTTTGCGCTTGCTAGAGATCTTGACGGGGGCAAACAAACAATTGCGGCGCTGATTGGGGATGCTTCTTTTACAGGCGGAATGGCATTTGAGGCGCTAAATCAAATTGGCCATCTTAAGAGCAATCTAATTATCATTCTAAACGATAATGGCATGTCAATTTCTCCAAATGTCGGAGGTTTTGCCAGCTATTTGGGGCAGTTGCGCCTGTCTCGCAAATACACTAATTTGCGCGACAAGGTGGAAGGCGCCATGAATTCGTCCGGTCCCGTGGGCAGGGTGTTGATGGGGGCAGGAAACGCTGTCAAGGATTCGGTTAAGCAGCTGGTTTTGTCCGAAGGCACCATGTTTTTTGAAGAGTTTGGCATTACATATGTGGGACCTGTAAACGGGCACGACATTGAGGGCTTGGAGACAATTTTGTCGCGAGCCAAAGAGATTGAAGGGCCCGTTGTCATACACACAATCACGGATAAAGGCAAAGGTTATGAGCCTGCGCAAGCTCACCCAGATAGGTTTCATGGTGTGGGGCCGTTTGACATACAGACTGGTAAGCCAAAGGCTGCTAGGGTTGCTGAAGACGCTGGCGTCGCAGGCGCGGGGGGCGTCGCAGGTGCTGGGGCTGCCTCAGAAACAGAGGGCGCGCAGGCCGCCAAAGCCGCGCAGACCACCATGCAGCCCACAAGTTCAACACAGCCCACAAAACCCGCCCCCACATACACGAACGTTTTTGCAAACGAGCTGCTAAACATAGCCAAAACTAACCAAGACATTTTTGCTATCACAGCTGCGATGGCTGACGGAACAGGCCTTGACAAGTTCAAAGCCGCATATCCTGAGCGCTTTTTGGATGTTGGCATTGCAGAAGAAAACGCTGTTGGCGTTGGCGCTGCTTTGGCAATGGGCGGCAAAATCCCTGTTGTGGCAATTTATTCGACCTTCTTGCAGCGAGCATATGACCAGATTATGATAGACGTGGCGTTGCAAAAACAGCACGTCATCTTTGCAATTGATAGGGCAGGGCTCGTTGGAGCAGATGGGCCCACGCACCACGGCGCTTTTGACATAAGCTACATGCGCACCATTCCAAACATGACCATAATGGCGCCATCCACTGGCAAAGAGCTGCAAAAAGCCTTGCAAGCGGCCATCAAAATGGACGGTCCTGTTGCTCTTAGATACCCCAAGGGAAAAGCCGCAACCAGAGCAGATATTGTGCCTGCTGCGGTTAACGCAAGCAATGCAGATGCAGCGGACAGTACGAGCGCTGCCAATAATACTCAAGAACCCCCAGCTTGGGAGCCAGGACAGGCGCTGTGCCTTCAAAAAGGGGCTGACGCTGCTATTTTAGCTATAGGGCGCATGGCAAATGTTGCTTTAGATATTGGCGAACACCTTGCTAGCATTGGCAAAAAAATAGCAGTTTATGATATGCGTTTTGCAAAGCCGCTTGATGTGAATGCTATTAAAGAGGCAGCTAAAACAGGGCTTATCTATACTTTAGAAGACAATACTTTAGCTGGTGGTTTTGGCTCTGGCGTGCTTGAGGTGCTAGCTGACAATAATATTTCTGTGCCCGTGCGCCGCTTTGGGATTCCAGATGCTTTTGTTCAACAAGGGACAATAGAAGAACTTTTTGCTTTTCTTGGTCTTGATGCAGCCTCAATTGAAGCTGAGCTTCTTAAAGACTTGGCTAAATAGAAGCGGGTGGAGGCACGCCATGAAGGCTAATACATCCACGAAAATTTCTTGTGTATCTACAGATATCTATGCAGCTACAAAGACCCGCTCATCTGCAAAAGCGGGTGGCACGCCATGAAAGCCCGCCCATCTGCAAAAACCCGCCCATCTGCAAAAACCCGCCTTGATGAGACTCTAGTCTCGCGCCAATTTTTTGATAATATTCACGATGCTCAAGCTGCCATTATTGCAGGCGAGATTATAGTTGATGACCACCGCGCGCAAAGCGCAGGTCAACAGGTCAAAGAAGGCGCAAATATTCGGCTTAAATCAGGCAAGCAGTCAAAAAAATATGTCTCAAGGGGCGGGCTCAAGCTGCAAAAAGCTCTCGATCAATTTAACGTGAGCGTTGAGGGCAAAAATTGCGCCGACCTAGGGTGTTCGACAGGCGGATTTAGCCATTGTCTTTTGGCGCGCGGCGCAAAACACGTCTCAAGCATAGATGTTGGGCGTGCCGATTTTGCCTGGGAGCTCAGATGCAATGAGCGCATTTCTTTGTACGAGAACACAAACGTCAGAGGTCTTTGTGCAGACGATGTGCAAGGTCCATTTGAGCTGGTAGTCGCTGATTTGTCTTTTATTTCAATCAGAACTGTTTTGCCAGATGTAAAAAACTTATTGCTGCCAGGCGGGGACTTTATCACGCTTATTAAGCCGCAATTTGAGCTTGAAAAAAGCGATGTTTCTAAAGGCGGGATTATAAGCGATGCGCACCTGCACCAAAAAGCAATACTTAGCGTTATGGATAAGAGTGCAGAGCTGGGGTTTTGCCCAAAAGCATTGACGTATTCGCCCATTACGGGCCGAAAAGGGAATATTGAATTTTTGCTCTTATTAAAATTGGCGCGCGCAAACGAAAAAGCTTTTGCTAGTATAAATAAAAATGATGTGCACGGGGTGGTGAGCGAGGCGCATGTGGAACTCTTGTAGCGTTGACGCCGCTTTTGGAGCATCGCTTTTGGAGCGCCGCGCCAGCACAGCTACCGCGCCAGCATAGCCACCGCTGCTAGCAGCACCGCTAGCAACGCGACAGCGCCGCTGTTAGCATAGCACCACCAGCACTTGACTTATTCAGCTGTTAAAGGAGGACAAAAGTGAAGGTTTTACTTTTGGCATCTGGAACAAAACAAACTATGCAATCTGCGCAATTATTGCGTTCGCGCTTAATTACTGCAGGTATAGACGCCTATGTCCAAAGCTTGCAAGATCAAAAAGAACTAAGCGTCCCCCTAGAAGAGCTCGCCTTAGTGGTCGTCATGGGCGGCGACGGCACTTTTTTGGCAGCAGCACATTTGATAGATTTTGCACCGATTCCGCTGCTCGGGCTCAATTATGGCCATTTGGCATTTTTGTCAGGGAGCCCCGAGCGCGACGAGGTAGAACTCATTTGCGATGCTTTATGTGGAGACGTTGTTTTTGAACGCCGCGCTACACTTGATGCCCATATTACCTGCAAAGATGGCTCGACTCAAACGCATACTGCTCTAAACGAACTTGCTTTTACGCGCGGTATGAGCGGCCACATGGTGCAATACAAATACAGCGTAAATGGCACGCAGATTGCAAATGTGCAGGCAGATGGTGTTATAGTATCCACTGCAACGGGTTCTACCGCCTATGCTCTTTCTGCTGGTGGACCGATAATTTCTCCAGGGTACAAGGGGCTTTTGGTTGTTCCCGTGGCTCCGCACACAATACTTTCGCGAGCCTTGGTGCTTGCAAGTTCCGATGTGCTAGAGCTGGAGTTTCTTGGCGAATACACAAACGAGGCCTCGCTTTTTATAGACGGGCAAATCCTCAAACTTGACAGCGTTGCTTCTAATATAATTTGCCAGCGCTCAGAAAAAGAGCTGCTACTTGCCCGTGGCGGCGGCGACTTTTTCCAAAACGTGGCGGCAACTTTTTTCTAGGAGGAGGAGAGGCTTTTATGCTTGATGAGCTATCGGTAAAAAACATCGCTTTAATAGAAGATGCAAATATATGCTTTGCCCCGGGCTTGAGCGTTTTAACAGGAGAAACAGGGGCTGGAAAAACCGCGTTGCTCTCTGCGCTCAAGCTCATTTGCGGCCACAGAGCAAACTCCAATTGCGTCAGAGAAGGTCAGGATCAGGCTTGTGTCCAGGCGCGTTTTATCTTTGAGCAAAATAATGGCGAACACCCGTCTGGCAATCTAAGTGCTGCTGACGGTGCGCATAATAATGGCGAACACCCGAGTGGACAGCAGACAGCGCAGGAAGGGCAGCTAGAGCAGCAGCGCTTGCAGCAACAACCCCCGCAAGACCAAGAACAAGAAGACGAGTTCATCATCTCACGCAAAATAAGCGCAGCTGGCAGGTCTCGTTGTCAAATAAATGGAGAGATGGCAAGTGTCTCAGAGCTGGCAAAAAAGACCAAAAACATCCGCATTCATTCTCAACATGAACAAATCGAGCTTTTGCAGCCTGCTACGCAAATGTCATATCTTGACACATATATTAGTGCAGACAATTCTCACATGCAAGGCTACACCAACGCTCGCAACGCTTATATGCAGGCAAAAGCTGAACTTGAAAAAGCTCAAAATGCTAGCCAAGCAGCTGCCAGCGAGCTTGAATTTGCACAATTTTGCCTTGCAGAAATTGATAAAATTAACCCACAAGACGGAGAATACGAAGATCTAGAAAGTCAGCTGCCGCGCTTGCAAAACGCTCAACAACTAGCGCAAGCAGTAGATGAGGCATATAACGCTTTGCACAAAGATGGTGGCGTTCTTGATTTATTAGCTCAAGCTAACTTTTCTTTGCAACACCAACTTGGCATAGATAAATCTTTGGATAGCTTACATGAGCGCATGTCAAGTCTTGAAGAAGAACTTGCAGATGTAGCACGCGATCTTTCAACTTATGCAAGTTCCATTGAATGTGACCCTACGCGTTTAACCTCAACGCTTGAGCGTCTAGATGAGCTTTCTGGTTTAATGAAGCGCTTTGGTCCTGACATGCAGCAGGTCTTTGAGCGGCGCAAATCTTCTCAAGAAATTATAGAGAGCTCAGATAATAGCCCAGAGCGCATGGAGCGCTTGCAAAAAAATCTAGATGAGGCGCTAAAAGAATATAAAGCCCAAGCTCAAAAGCTTGCAAAGCTTAGACAAAAAAACGCAAAGAGTTTTTGCGAAGAGCTAAACTCCCTGCTTGCAAACCTTGCAATGGCAGACGTTTCTTTGCAATTTGTGTTCCAAGATTTACCCTTTGGCTCTTGGAATGCAAACACTAGCCAATCAATTGAGCTTTGCTATCTTAATTCTCCCAGCTCGCAGCCCAAATCAATCTCTAGCATTGCATCTGGTGGAGAGCTATCGCGAATATTGCTTGCGCTAGAGTGCATGCATCACAAGCGTTTGGGCAGCACAGATGACGTGCTGGTTTTTGACGAAATTGACGCAGGCATTGGCGGAAAAACAGCCAACATGGTGGCAAGTTGTTTGGCGCAGCTTTCCAAAAACGCGCAAGTCATTGTTGTTACGCACTTAGCGCAGGTAGCAGCCCTAGCAGATGAGCATTATGTGGTGCAAAAACGCTCATGCAAAAATGCGCTTTCCTCAACCACTGTCCTGCCCGTAACAGGAGAGGCGCGCATAAAAGAGCTCGCCCGCATGCTTGCAGGCAAAACTGATGACAAGGCACTTGACCATGCAAAATCTTTGTTGGCTGCACAAACAAAAGATGCAATATAGGCTCCTCTTAAAGTGCAACATAGTCTTCGCACAAATCTGAATCAATAGCTAAATCATGATGGAAAAAAGCAACATAACACAAAGCAAATTTGCCTTAACAGAGCAGCTAGAAGCTTTAAAGGCAGGAAAAATTTGCATACTTGCTACTGACACTGTCTATGGTATTGCTGCTTGCCCTTCTTTAATGGCGAACACCACGGTGCTTAGCAAACAACTTTGCAAGCTAAAAGGGCGTCCATACACGCAACCCTTTGCTTGTCTTGTTCCAAGTGCTAAATCTGCGTTTGAAATGTGGGCAAGCGATGTCTCTGAAGAAGCAAAACTCTTAGCTGAAAAATTTTGGCCAGGAGCGCTTACCTTAGTACTTTTTGCATCAAAACGCGCTGAAGAGCTAGGGCTTGGCTATAGGAGCGCCAATAGCGCAAG
>CAVEKR010000018.1:6690-11696 GCA_963616365.1 Bacteroidaceae bacterium | reverse complement strand
CCCATATCAACAGGCGCAAACTTTAATTGCATACAATGATACAACAGCTACAAGTACTTAACATGCAAAACTTAAAAGCTTGAAAATTAAACGCAAGCATTAACTAAGCGCGGGCATTAAAAAACCCTGACCCTCAAAGAGAGCCAGGGTTTTTATTTATTCAAGCAACGCCCACGCTACCAAGCAGGGTGTTCGCCATAAACAACGCCCACTCCAACAGAGGTGTTCGCCATAATAAACAGCAAACGCGCCTTAGCTAACGCCACTCACCACGAGCGTGGTGTTCGTCACCTTAAGCGACTTAAGCCACCTCATCAGCTACAGCAGCAGGAGCAGCATTGACCTCGGTCCAATACTTACGACCCTCTTGCCAGTAGTCGATAAAGTCATCGCCGCCAGTTGCATGTGGGTTAGCACCCTTAGGCAAGCGAGTGTGATATTTCTCCTCGCCAGGACCTAAGCGGCGCTCGTAGCTCCAAACAATCATAAAGCGGAGCAAACAGCCACCGAGCAAGGCAATAATTGGAGAAGCGTATTCTGCAGCAACACCGCCAGCAATGTTTAGCAACAATGGAACAATCAAACCACAGCCTAGGAGCAAGCCCCAGAAATAGAATGCCCAAGAGCCGCGCACCCAGCGGTCTGCCACGCGTTTTGCCATATTGTTTGAAGCACAGAACTGCAACAAAACAAAGAGCAGCAAAACAACCATTTCTGCAATAATCAAAACGCGGTCTGCTACGTGCAAAATCTCGCGGAATTCATTGCCAACCACAGCAAACTCAACGCTGGTACAATCTGCGATTAGCCAATCAGTAGGGAAAGGCCAAACGCCTACACACATTGAAAGCAATGCAGCACCTGTTGAAAGAGCTGAAACCGTAAACAAGATTGGAAGTGCTGGAGTATTCCAAAATGGGCGGCTCTTCATAGAAGAAAGCAAAACGCCTGTATAAATCATGACACAGCAACCTGCAATACCTGCAGGAATTAAGCAGAAGCGCGCAAACCCCTCATATGGAATAAATGGGAAGAATGAAAACCAGCTAATCTCCCACAAAATGAACAAAAAGCCAAAAATCATAGAAATGGAAAGCACTACAGCACCCCATTTAATAACAGCGGTTTTTGTTACAAAAGCACGATAGAAAACCAGCGGCTGCCCAAGCTCAAAAACCAGCAGGGCTGTACCTATAAACAGGCACATAAATGCCACAAAAACGCCAAGCACAAGTGCGCCTGAAGAAATAACAGAAGGGGCAACAAAGCAGCCAAGCACCATGGCAAAGCACATCATGCCGCCGCCAAGACCACCTAAAAACAAATAAAGAGCAATAGGCCAAATCCAAAATTGTCTCATGTTTAAGACCTCCCTCCTAAGTCGCGAATGTAGAATACTTGAGGCTCTGTTCCCAAATCCTCTTCTAAGCGCTCTGTGCGCAAAGAATTGACCAGCTTAGAGACCTCAGAATTAGGATCATCCAAGTCACCAAAAATACGTGCCTTTTGATGGCAAGTTTTAACACAATGTGGTTGTTCACCTTGACGAACACGATCTTTGCAGAAGGTGCATTTGCGCATGTAACCTTCTTCTTCGTTGTAATCACGTGCGCCATAAGGACAAGCATTTGCACAAACTTTGCAGCCCATGCACTCCTTGTACTTGACCCACACAATGCCATCGTCATCACGACGAGAAGCACCAGTAGGACATGCAGGAACGCAAGCTGGGCGGTCGCAATGCATGCAAATCATAGGAGTAAATGTCAAATGAACATTTGGCCATACGCCTTCTGCGCCTTCAGAAACAACAGGGTTATAAATTACATCGAGCGGAAGCTCATTCCACGTGCGGCATGCGATTGTGCAAGAAGAACAACCAATGCAGCGACGCGTATCCATTACCATTGCATAACGTGTCATTTAAGCCCCCTCTCCGCCAACGCTGACTTCTTGTGATGGATCTTCCATACTGTAGTATTTACCAGTCTTTTCATCCATGAGCAAGTTCTTTGTTGGGTCAAAAGCATACATAGTGTATTTATCGTAATAGATATTGGTTGCATCGTTTATGAGCCAGCCGCTTTCTGGGTCATAGCGATAACCTGTCTTTGGCTCTTTAGCAACCAAATTAATTGGATCCCACTCCAACATTTCTGGCATCTCAAACTCAGGCTTTGGACCTTCAGATGGCTGACCACTAAAGTCAAAGAACTTATTGTTGGCCTCGTCAAGTAAGAAGTCTCCATTATAGCTAATGTATTTATAGCCTGTGCCTTGTTGATAATAAGCGCCAGTTTCTGGGTCTACCATCCAGCCACTTGTTGGCTCTAGATAACGACCGTTGCCATCATATGCGCGGCGGGTCTTATAATCCCACTCAAGACCAGCAGGAACTTCAAAGTCTGGCTGAGCAAAAATTGGCTCAGCAAACTCAAGAGCCATCTTTTGCTCTGAAGGCATGGAATGAACACCAGAACCTTTTTCAGCAAAATCAGAACCAGGAATTGAGAAACCACAATCTGCTGCTGTGTATTCATGGTCATCTTCTGTGCACTTATAGACCTTGCACAAAAGACCACGGTTTGCCCAGCAACCTGTCAAAGGATCACAGTGTTCGTCATCAACAGAGGTCAAAACATTAGTGTTGCTCTCAAAGCAACCAAATGGTTGTGGACCTTCGTGTGAACGCTCTGGGAACCACCAACCGCGCTGCGTATAAACAGCACGTGGGTCAATGCCAGGCTCAACATTAGCACGCTGTTTAATGCGACCGCGGCGAGTCTCAATCCAGCACCAATCCCCATCTTGGATATTGAGCTTTTCTGCCAGCTCTGGATGGATGGTAAAGAATGGATCTGGTTTGATGTAGCGAATAATAGGATTATTGAAGTGCTCTGAGTGGTGGAATGGCATAAAGCCACCGCCAGTGGTAAGAGCAATTGGATATTCTTTTGCAACCTCTGGGTCATCGTCCTCGTTTTCTGGAGGTCCAAAGTATTGAGGAAGCCCTGGAAGACCAAACTCTTCCATAACGCTGCTTTTAATTTCAACTTTGCCAGAAGCTGTGCAGAACTCTCCACGGTTGACATGCTTTTGATAATGCACTGGTGGATAATACATGCGATAGCGCTCGACAAAATCATCATAGCTATTGATTGGCATCCCGAGAGGTTGAAGCATGTAAAAGAACGCATCTTCAAGCTCTGGCCAAGGCCATTGCTCTTGCGTTTGACCACATGCAAGACCAAGCTCGCGCCAAATATTGTAGTCTGTTTTGCGCTCATACATTGGCTGAATTGCACGCTCAGATGCAACAATTGAATCTGTTACACCATAGTTTGTGTGAACAATTGGACGCTCCATAGCACCAGCAACAGGCAAGATAAAGTCTGCTTGCAAAGCGGTTGGTGTCATGTAATATTCCAAAACAACCAAGAACTCTACCTTCTTGATTGCCTCGTAAGTCATTTTTGCATCGCCATAAGAAGAAAGTGGATTGGTACCTGAGACCAAAAGGGCGCGCACTTGATAAGGATCCCCTGTCAAAATTGCCTTAAAGACCGAAGGACCGTGGGCCTCGCACATCCACTCTGCAGTAAATGCCTTGCCCCATTTGCGCTTAGAAATTTCTGCCAAACGCTCATAACCTGGCCAAGAAGTCATCTTGTATTTATTTGAACCAAGCTGCTTTTTCTTGACATCGTCAGGCAAGAAGTTATTGCCTTCCATTTCTTCGTCCGTGATATAGACTGCAGGACCTGGCATACCGTCTCCACCAGGAACATCTAAGTTGCCGCAAATTGCACGCATAATAGCGCGAGCATGCATACCAGCACCAGCTGCTTTTCCAAGCTGATCCCAAGTGCAACCCCATTGGATGTTACTAGGAGTATTTGTTGCATACATTCTAGCAGCCTCGCGAATAAGCTCTGGGTCAAGCCATGTAATAGGAGATGCCCATTCTGGAGTATATGGCTCCATAGCCTCGCGCAGCTCTTCTACACCAACGCACCAATCTTGTGCAAATTTGATGTTGTAGATGTACTCGTTTAAGATGACATTAAGCATTGCCAAAGAAAGAGCCGTATCAGAACCTGGTCTTAATGGCAACCAAAGGTCTGCATGAGCTGCTGTCTCTGAATAACGTGGGTCCACAACAATAAGCTTAAGACCAGTTTGGCGCTGCAAGTCTGTGTAGCCATGCATACCTGGCATAGAAGATGCGCCAGGATTAAAGCCCCACAAAATAACGCACTTAGAAGTGCCAAGGTCTGTTTCAAATGGAGACCAACCAGAAACTGCTGTTTCAATCATAAAAGTTGGAATCCAGCACAAAAGTGCATTGTGAAAACCATTTGGGGTACCAAAAATGTTCAAGAAACGTCTACGCGCCCAATCGTCAGTACGCAAAGTACCTGCTGCAGCAGCAACAGCCTCTGCACCTGATTCTTTTTTGATTTGATTGAGTTTGGTAGAAATTTCTTCAAGCGCTTGATCCCAAGAAACGCGCTCCCACTTGTTCTCGCCTTTTTTACCTGCACGTTTAAGTGGGTAATTGATACGTGCAGGATCATCCACAAAGTTCATAGCTTGATTTCCGCGTGTACACAAGCCACCTGCGTTTGTTGGATGATCTGGATCGCCTTCTGCATAGATTAGCTTGCCGTCTTTGACATAAGCTAAAACACCGCAGTTCTGATGGCAGAAATAACAACACGACTTCCTTACAACAACGTCGTCTGCATGGATGTCTATTGTCTCTGTTTCTGACATGTCAGCCCTCCTTTTCCTTGCTTCTCTTATCTTGATCCGCTTTCAGGCATTAAAGCTTGTTGTGTGATCACGAACGCTTGGAAACGGATCGATTCTTCTGCTGCTGTTGCTTTTTCTCTAAAGTCTAAAGCTGCTTCAAAAAAAGCTTCAAGAAATGCTGCAAAAAATGCTGCCTTTTCTTCAAAAAATACTGCAAATAGCAGCGCGGCAGAACCACGGCGCATCATGCA
>CAVEKR010000018.1:0-6680 GCA_963616365.1 Bacteroidaceae bacterium | reverse complement strand
TACTTTTTTCAAAAAAGTTTCTCTGAAAAAGTTTTTCTAAAAACCCTCATTTGTCTTTTGAAAAACTTTCGCAAAAAGCCTGCATAATACGCGCTTTTTAAGCAAGCCTTTTGAGCATTTTTGAGCAAACTTTTTGAACGCAAATTAAGCGTAAAAAGCAACAGAGCACTCAACTAAATAAATGTAATACGTTCGCGAAATAAGTTCAAGTGCTTAGATTATCCTATTTGAAGAATAAACAAAAAAACATGCAAAGTACATGCTCAAATTAAAGAAACTGAAACAAAAATAAGCGTACAATTGAAACCAACACCTCAGAAAGATTGTACATTTTAGACGTAAAGGAGAAATTGATAATGGAAAAGAAAAATCTTGACTGGGATAATTTAGGGTTTGAATACATCAAAACCGACTACAGCTATGTTTGCAACTATAAAAATGGAGAGTGGGAAGAAGGCGGCTTGACTAAGAACCACGAGATCTCTCTCATTGAAAGCGCTGGTATTTTGCATTATTGCCAGGAGGTTTTTGAGGGGTTAAAGGCTTATAGCACAAAGGATGGGCATATTGTTTGTTTTCGTCCAGACCTAAACGCCAAGCGTATGTATGATTCTGCTAAGCGCCTTGTAATGCCACCTTTTCCTGAAGAGAAATTTGTTGAGGCTGTAAAAGAAGTGGTCAAAGCTAATGCGGCTTGGGTGCCACCTTATGGAGGAGAAGGAACGCTTTATGTGCGCCCCTTTATGTTTGCTTCTGGGTCTGTGCTTGGTGTTTCTCCTGCTCAAGAATATCAATTCCGCATTTTAGTGACTCCTGTTGGGCCTTATTATTCTGGCGGTGTTAAGCCTGTCAAGATTTGTGTTCCGCAATATGACCGTGCGGCTCCTCATGGAACAGGTGCTATAAAAGCAGGGCTTAACTATGCTATGTCGCTTTATCCAAGTATGCAAGCTCACGATGGTGGTTTTGCTGACAATATGTTTCTTGACCCTCAAACACACACTTATGTTGAGGAGTCTGGCGGTGCAAATATCTTGTTTGTCAAAAAAGATGGCACGCTTGTAGTGCCACAATCTGCTACGGATTCAATTTTGCCATCTATCACTCGCCGCTCTTTGGTGCAAATTGCACAAGAAGTGCTAGATATGCAAGTTGAGCAGCGTCCCGTTGAATTTGATGAGATTCATGATTTTGTGGAATGTGGCATGTGTGGAACAGCTGCTGTTATTTCTCCTGTTGGAGAGGTTCATAATGGCAATGAGGTTATCAAGTTTGGGTCTGGCATGGAAAACGCAGGACCTGTCATGATGAAGCTGCGCGAGACCTTGATTGATATCCAAGATGGAAAGATTGAAGGTCCTGTAGGTTGGATTGTTGAGGTTTGCTAGTGGCTGGATTGTTGGCGCGGCTGCACCTAGTAGCTGTTGCTTGAGCTGCCTGCGGGCGGACTTTTATGGCGCGCCGTGAACGCACCTAAATAAATAAACGCAATCAAAAAAATAAGACCAAAAAAATGCGACCCCAGCTCAAAGAAGCCGAGGTCGTATTTTTAATTTCCGCTTGCTTTAATGCAAAGCTATATAAAGCTACTCATGCAAACTAAACCTTTATCTGCAAACACCTATATGATGGAGGAAATCATGCACATTGCCTCTTAAAAGAGCAAGTATGCTTTAAATGAAAGACGCAAACAAAGGCCGCATTTAACATTAGCAGCAGCAAGCGCCTTTTCAGCGATAATTTAAACTCCTGCTTAAGTACAAGAATTTAAAGTGCTCTTTTACATGCTCACACACATTGTTCATAATAAATCCTTTCTCGCAAATTGCTATAAAAACTGCCTAAAAATTTCTATAAAGTGTCAACTCAACTCGCGCAAAGGATTTTTTGTCTAGTTCAATTTTTCTTTCGTATCTTTAGTCTTTCTCATACTCAAGTAGGCTTTTTCATTTGCCTTCTTTTGCCTTCTTTTGCCTTCTTTTGCCTTCTTTTGCCTTCTTTTGCCTTCTTTTATCTTTTATCCAGCCCTTTTAACCTTTTGTTTAGTCTTCTTTATAGTATTCGCATTCACCACAATGTTGGTGACGCTCAACAAGCTTTGTCCAAAAAAGCGCTGCAACAGCCGCACCAACAAGAGGACCTAGCACATAAACACAAACAGTGCCCAAAGCATCTCCGCTCATAACGTCTGTCATACCAAAAATAGCAGCAACAAGACGTGGACTCATATCACGAGCAGGATTTAGGCCAGCATCAGTAATAGGACCTACCACGCAAACAACAATAGCAAAGGTAAGACCAATAAAGAGAGGGAATAAATTATTATCTGGTCTGCCAAGATTGCTATCTTCTGTCATAGAAAAAATGACGAACACAAAAACAAAAACGCCAATACCCTCTGCTAGAGCACCAATATAAACAGGAGCAATACCCACACCATTTGGATAGCGCTCTGCCCAAATAGATGACCAATCAACAGAGGTAGATGCATCAATGCAAGATGGGCCAAAAATTGCCCAAAGCAAAAAAGCTGCAATAATAGCGCCAATAAACTGCGCAATTACATAGATTGGAAATTGCTTCCACTCCATGCGCTTTGATATACACATTGCAAAAGTAACTGCTGGGTTAAAGTGTGCACAAGAAAGATTTCGCGTTACATAAATGGCAATAGCAATGGTCAAGCCCCAAACCATACCAACTTGAAGCGGTCCGCCAAAAGCGCTTGATACTCCCAAAGTTGCATTGGCAACAGCGCCAATTCCAAAAAAGCACATCATAAACGTGCCGATAATCTCTCCAAGCATAATGCGAGCAACTATTTTACCAGCAGTGTTATGCTTAGAACAGTCGTCATTGCAGTGGGGGTGCCTGCCATGCTCTTCTTGTGTTAGAATTTGTTCTTTATTCAAAGCAATTCCTTTCTTTTAGGCAGTCTGTCATAGTCCATCTAACTTGCACAGATAAACTTAAACTGCTACTTGCTTTTTTATTTTATCCCCACTTGCAAGTCTAGCAGCATAAAAATAATCTAGAGCCTAAAAAAACCAAAACCTAGAGCCTAAAAGCTCAAAATCCGAAACCCAAGATTTCAAAACCTAAAACCCAAGAATCCAAAACCCAAAACTCAAAACCGCTCAAAACCTAAAATCTGTAAGCTAAATGATTTGAACTTTACTCATTTGAGCTTGTTTTGTATCACCCTTATATTAAAGCTTTATGCTGGCGTTTTATACCCATATTTGCATCCACGTTTGTGCCCGTACTTGATACTTGCACTAATCGGCTATTAGAGTGTTGCAAATATGAGCGTTTGCTGTATTATATGACATGGCAAAGAAATTCACCACTAAAATTTTGAAATTTTTTGCGGCTTTAACAAACTGTTAATAAAGCATAGCAAAACAATTTTAATGGCGAACAAATTTGCTGGTTATACCCACTGTTTTTTATTGTAAAGGAGAAACGTAAAATGGAAACTTACTACAACCCAGCCGACTTGGCAAAATTTTCACCCGATGGCGTAGGCTCTGTAAAGCCCGAGCTTTTTTCTAAGTTTATGGGCTGGTATGGAGATGTCTTTAAGGATGGCGCACTTAGCGAGCGCGAAAAAGACCTCATAGCTTTTGCTGTAGCTTCTGCGCTCCAATGCCCTTATTGCATTGACGCATACACAAATGCCAGCTTGGAGCACGGCGCGGACGAAGAACAACTGACAGAAGCCTTGCATGTAGCAGCTGCAATTCGTGGTGGCGCTGCGTTGGCTCATGGCGTGCAAATGCGCAATGTCATTGATGACACCGAGTTTTAATGCCGCTAAACGCTTGGCGCCCAAGCGCTGGGTGATTAACATTAAAAACTTGCAAGAGAAAGGGCATATTTTTATGCAAGAAGAAAATGTTGCCGAAGTAATGAGCTCATTTGATGACTTTGAAGAGCTTGTTCCTAAAGAATTTAGATATGCTAACGAACACCTCACTACCTTACAGGTAAACGTTGGCTATATGTGCAATTTGAGCTGCAAACATTGCCATTTGCAATGCAGCCCCACGCGCACAGAAATGATGAGCAAAGATTGCCTGCAAGCCTGCCTTGATGCATACAAAACAGGTGGATTTAGCTCTATGGATATTACTGGCGGTGCCCCAGAAATGCACCCTGACTACGAATGGTTTTTAGAGCAAGTGCACAAAAGCGGCATAAAGCCAATGTGCCGCACAAATTTGTGCATTCTAAAAGAGCCAGCCTACAAAAAATTCATGCAGCTTTATGCAGACTACGATGTCACCTTGGTTGCATCCATGCCATATTACAGCGCTAGATGCGTAGATGGCATAAGGGGCAACGGGGTGTTCAACAACAACATTGAAGTGCTCAAAAGCCTAAACGAGCTAGGCTTTGGAACAGGCAAGCACACCTTGATTTTTGTTTATAATCCAAGCCGCGCTGTACTGCCGCCCGCACAAGAATCTGCAGAAAAAGAGTTCAAAGAAAAGTTTGCACATGATTTTGACATACATTTTGACTCTTTGATTGCCATTGCAAACAACCCTTCTGGTCGTTTTGCTGCAAGGCTCGCACAAAAAGGAAACCTAAGATTCTACATGGAGCGCTTGACCAGCGCCTTTAACGAGGCAACCTGCAAGGGCATGATGTGCAGAGACCAAATCAGCGTGGATTGGCAAGGTAAATGCTATGACTGCGACTTTAATCAGGCACTTAACCTGCCAATAGAAAAAGACATCACAATTTTTGATTTGGCGAACACCCCAGTACAAGACAGCCCTATAAAGAAGCGTCATATTGTTTTTAGAAACCATTGCTATGGTTGTACTGCTGGTGCTGGCTCTAGCTGCGGCGGAGCCACTGCTTAAACCAGCTGCGGGAGTGCGAAAATCCCCGCAAAAGCAGCGGCTTAAAAGCTACTCATTTTCATCTGCTGCGGGCGTTTCTTTGACCTCTTCTTCGATTTCTTCGGTCGCTTCGGTCTGAGTTTCGTCTGCAGCAGGTGTTTCTTTGGAGTCTTGCTCCTCGTTTGCATCTGCAGCAAACGCTTCTTCTAGATTATCAAGCATGTTGCGCAGCTTTTTAAACTCGCGGGCAAGTTGTTCACGCGGGTCAATGTGCTCCTCTTTTGGTTGGGGGCGCACGCTAGCAGTAATAGCAATAACATTAGCTACTGCTGTTGAATGCGTGCGCGAAAGCGAAAGGTGCAGCTCAAGCACTCCTGCTTTTTCTGCAAGTTCTTTAGCCTTGTTATGCAAAATAATTTCTGGTTTACCCTTTTCATTATGAGAAACCTCAATATCTTGCAAACCAATGCCTTGAGCAATACCCGTACCCAGCGCTTTTAGTGCTGCTTCTTTTGCAGCAAAATGAGTAGCATAATGAAGATGTGCCTTCTTTTTAAAGCCATCACAATATTTCTGCTCAGCTTCAGTATAGACACGCGTCTTAAATCGAGGGGTGCGCTCAAGCACTTTTTGAATGCGCTCAATTTCTACAATATCAACGCCTAGACCTGCAACATCGCTGGACTTTGCTTGGGTATCATCAGTCGGGTGTTCACCCACCTCGTTATTGCTTGTTTTAGAAGCTGGCTGATTAGTGTGGTGTTCGCCCGCCTCATTATTGCTCAACACATTATCGCTCACTTCAAATGCGGCGTCTTTACCAGCAGGGTGTTCGCCCGCCACATTATCGCCCACCACAATATCGTTAATGTTAGTTTTATCCTGCATTTATTCCACCGTCACACTTTTTGCTAGGTTTCGCGGCTTGTCCACGTCGCAGCCGCGCGCAAGCGCCACAGAGCGCGCTAGCAGCTGCAACGGCACAGAGGCGGTAATCGCGCTGCACCAATCGCGCGCCTTTGGAATGAAGATCGTGTAGTCCGCCAGGTCCTGCACCTCCGTGTCGCCCTCGCTTGCAAGAGCAATGATGGGGCTGTTTCGTGTTTTGGCCTCGGCGATGTTGCTGACCGTCTGCGCGCGCGTGGGACTTTCGGTAACAACGGCTACAACAGGGGTTTTGTCATCCAAAAGCGCGATTGGCCCATGCTTCATCTCGCCTGCCGAATAACTTTCTGCGTGCAGATAACTCAGCTCCTTAAGCTTGAGCGCGCCTTCTGCGCAAACCGTAGAAGCAATGCCGCGCCCCACAAAAAGCGCAGAGTGAGCGTGCTCCAAAATCTTTGCGGCCGCATCCACCACATCGGCGTCCTGCAAAATGTCTTCTATCATGGCAGGCGTCTCGCGCAGTTCATAATAAAGGCTGTTGACCTGGCGCGTACTAAGGCGCTGCTTTTTTTGGCCCAAAAACATGGCAATAAGCGCCAAGCAGGCAATTTGTGCCAGAAAACTCTTTGTTGCCGCCACGGCAATTTCCATGTTGGCTTTGACGTAAAGCGTCGCATCGGACTCGCGCGTAATGCGGCTACCCACGCAATTTGTAATGGCGAACACCCTGGCGCCTTTGCTGCGCGCTAGGCGCACAGCGGCCAAGGTGTCTGCTGTCTCTCCCGACTGGCTTACAGCAATGACCAGCGTAGATGAGCTTACAATTGGGTTTCTGTAGCGGAACTCGCTAGCGACCTCTACTATGGTTGGAATGCGCGCCCAACGCTCTATCAGCTCGCGCGCCACAAGACCTGCGTGATAGCTGGTTCCACAACCAATAAT
>CAVEKR010000017.1:4420-12004 GCA_963616365.1 Bacteroidaceae bacterium | reverse complement strand
GGACAACGGGGTCTGACACCATTGTCCCACACGGCGGCGCAACGAGGTCTGACACCTTTGTTCCGCGCAGCGTGCGGCGGCACAACAGGGTCTGACACTCTTGTTCCTAACGGTTCTACCTGCAGGGACAATGGGGTCTGACACCTCTGTACCCGCAGCCGACTAATGGGGTCTAACACTGTTGCTCCGCCAGAAGTTAGCAAGGTGTTCGCCAACATAGTAAATAGCAAATAGTGGCGCGCTCGGCAGGAGATGTTAGCTTGGCTTAACCTTAAAGTGTGTGGGCGCACTGTGGTGTTGAAGAAGTTCACGCTTCCAAATGAGCAAAAATGAGCGATAATAGGTGCACGTGTTTTTTGCGCCATTGTTGTATCAACGGCGAAGCATTGTTGTATTATTAGTGCAGCAGCGACTAAACGATCGCAGCAACTCACTAGGCGCCCGCAATCGCGCCCGCGCCAAAAGCAGCTGATACTACGCAGCTAGCACAAGCCAGGCAGCCAGCTAGTCGCGACCGCGCCAAAGGCAGCTGATACTATGCAGCTAGCAACAAGCCGCCAGCAAACGCAAACGGCGCCAGCGACCCAGCAGCGCCGCCAACAGCAAGCAACGGCAGCACCAAACAAGACCCAGCTTTAAGGAGCAAGTATTGTCAACGCACAACGTTAGAAGAAGACGAGCCGCTAAGAGCCAGAAAAAGTCCCTTGTTTTTCTTGGCATATTTGGCGTTATTGTTGCCCTATGTGGTGTAGGGGTGTTCGTCATTTTGGTTGTAGGCAGTGCTTGGCTTGTTAACCTGCCCGATTATTCCAGCATAGACCAATACGCCAAGAGCGGATACTCAACCATTTTGGCATCCGACAGGCAAACGGTGCTGGGCAAACTCTACCTTGAAAACAGGATAGAAGTCGCGTCAAATCAGGTAACAACTGACACGCTCAACGCCGCTGTTGCCACAGAAGACGAGCGCTTTTACAAACATGGCGGTGTGGACGCCTTTGGCATTGTGCGCGCCGTGGTGGTAAACACCCTACTGGGGCGTTCGTCAGAAGGAGCTTCTACCATTACCCAACAGCTTGTTCGCAATACTTTGTTGCTAGACGAGATGAACGACATTTCTGTCAAAAGAAAGGTGCGCGAGATGTATCTTGCCTGCAAGGTGGAGGAGCTCTACACAAAAGAGCAAATTTTGATGATGTATCTTAACGTGGTTAACTTTGGCGACAATTGCTACGGCGTCGAAGCTGCCGCGCGCAATTATTTTGGTGTTTCTGCAAAGGACCTGACTTTGAGCCAGACGGCGCTGCTGATTGGCATACCTCAGTCTCCGACCGCAAACAACCCGCGCCAGCACTACGATTCTGCGCTCGCGCGGCGCACCACTGTCCTAAATCGCATGCTCAGAAACGGCTACATTACTCAGGAGCAATACGACTCCACCATCAACGAGCAGCCAGAGATTGCGGACAAAAAGACGACCGATGAAGAAATCAACGACATTGCACCTTATTTTGTTGACTATATTCGATATCTGATAAACAATGACGCACGTTTTTCTTCGTCCGACATCGCGCGCGGCGGCTTGACCATATACACAACGCTGGACGTGAACTGCCAAAACGCCGCAAATGACGCCATAAATAACAGCCTGGAATACAGAAACAATAACCTGGACGCCTCCCTTGTCTCAATAGATCCAGATAATGGAAATATTGTGGCGATGGTCGGCGGCAAGGACTACGAAAAAGACCAGTTCAACCTTGCAACGCAGATGAACAGGCAGGCGGGTTCGTCCTTCAAGACGTTTACCCTGCTTGCGGCTCTGGCGGCAGGCGTGGACCCAGACACGACATTCAATTCGGACTCCCCAGCCTACATTGAGCAGGGCGAAGGCAAGGAATATTGGCAGGTCAAAAACGTTGAGGGCGAAGGCGGCGGCCGCATGTCAATAACCACTGCCACCATCAAGTCGGTAAACACAGTATATGCGCGCCTGGCTCACGCGCTGGGCCCAGACAAAATCGTCGAGATGGCAAAAGCGTGCGGCATCACCTCTGACCTCGAGGCTTACGACTCCATATCCCTTGGCGCGCAGGGGGTGAACACCCTAGAGATGGCAGACGCGTACGCTACAATCGCAAACGGCGGGACGCATTATGACGCCGTGGCAATCCGCGAGATCTCGGACAACCGCGGCACGCTGCTCTACACCGCCCCGACCGACAACGGCACGCGCGTGATGAGCGAGGCCGTGGCGCAAGAGGCGACAGAAATTTTGGAGCGCGTCATCAGCAGCGGCACTGGTACGAGCGCCGCTCTTTCTAGCGGGCAGCCCACTGCTGGCAAAACAGGCACCTCGGAAAACTCCCGCGACCTGTGGTTTTGCGGCATCACCCCGCAGTATTCCACCGCCATTTGGTGCGGCTACAGAGAAGAGCGCAGCACGGGCTCCTACGGCGGCACGATTTGCGCGCCCATCTGGAAAAACTACATGAAAACGGTGCTCAAAGATGCGCCCGTGGAAAAATTCCCAAGCACGGACGAGGAAATCGAGTACAAAGACGATGTGCTAAAATATAACGACAAAGGCACAAGCAAAAATTATTCGAGCAGCACGTCGGGCAGTTCTTCAAGCAGTTCGCGCAGCTCACGCACCTATGATGACGAGGAAGAAGAAGAGTAGGTGTGATGGCGAACACCACACGAGCTTGCGGCTGTTATAATGGCGTGCCCCCACGCTGCAAGAAAAACGATTGATAAATAATTATAAGAAAGATGATGGATAAAGTAGTTATTATTGGTGCAGGACCTGCGGGGTTAAGTGCGGCTCACGAGCTGCTTTCTCGCGGGGGCAAAAAAAATGATGCCGAAAAAGGCGTCTCTGACGGCGCAAAAGATGCCGCCGCTAACGCCACTAACAACACCAAAAAATACGAGGTCACAGTCCTAGAAGCGACCCAAGAAATCGGTGGCATCTCAAGAACAGTTTGCCACAACGGCTTGCGAATGGACATTGGTGGACATCGCTTTTTTTCCAAAGAAGAGCGAGTTAATAAGTGGTGGCATGAGCGAATGCCACTGCAAGGCGTCCCCACATTTGACGACGTTGAGCTATCCAGAAAGCCAAAACTTAGCAAAAACGGCCCTGACCCAGCAAAAACAGATAGGGTAATGCTGCACAGACAGCGCATCTCTCGCATATTTTATGGGCAGCAATTTTTTGACTACCCAATTGTGCTATCAACAAAAACCCTCGGCAAATTTGGCATGAAGCGAACATTGCAGGTCATCGCCTCTTATCTAAAGGCGCAGCTACCCTTTTGCAAATTGCCAGAAACAAGCCTAGAAAATTTCTACATCAACCGCTTTGGCAAAAAGCTCTACTCCATGTTTTTTGAAAATTACACAGAAAAGCTTTGGGGCAGGCATCCATCTGAGATTGCTGCAGATTGGGGAGCTCAAAGGGTCAAGGGCCTATCAATTTCTGTTCTGCTAAAAAACGCGCTCCAACACATTGGCAAAAAGCACAACGCCTCAAAGGGCGATAAAAACAAGCAAGAGACATCTCTTATCAGCGCTTTTGAATACCCCAAGCTAGGTCCAGGTCAGCTTTGGGAACAGGCTGCCAAAGAGGTAGAAGAGCTGGGCGCAAACCTAGAGCGCGGCAAAAAAGTGGTGCAAATAAAGGTCGACGAGCCTGCGCCCGATACCAGCGCTACTCTTAAGGATGGCGAACACGATGCTGAGCCCGCCGCCGCCGCAACCGATGCCGCCGCTTCATCCGCAACCGCCGCTGCTGCCAGCCCTCAAGCCGCCGCCACAACGGACGCCCCCGCCGCAACAGGCACCGCCGTCCCTGCAGCAGACACCTCACCCCCCAAAGTCGAAGTCACCTGTGCCGACGGCAGCACTTACAAATGCGACTACGTTTTTTCAAGCATGCCCTTGGCAGAACTTGTCGCATCCGTGCAGGGTGTTCCCCAAGATATTAAAAAAATCGCAAGCGGTCTGCCGTATCGCGACTTTTTAACAGTGGGCTTGCTGGTAAAAAACCTCGCCATCTCTTACAAGGACAAATCTGCCAAGTCAGAAACTCACGGGCTCGGCGGCATTATCGCTGATAATTGGATATATGTGCAGGAAGGCAGCGTGGACGTGGGCCGCGTGCAGATTTTTAACAATTGGTCTCCATACATGCTGCCCGACCCCGCAAATCAGGTGTGGCTTGGGCTGGAGTTTTTCTGCAACGACGGCGACAAGCTCTCAAGCCTAAGCGACGAGCAAGCAATAGAGCACGCCCACAAGGAGCTGGCAAAAATCGGGCTCATCACGCCAGACGAACCCGTGCTTGACGCCCACGTCGAGCGCGTGCCAAAGGCATATCCTGCCTATTTTGACAGCTACAGTTCCATAGACAAAATCGTCGACTGGGCAAATAAGCAGCCGTGGCTTTTCTGCGTCGGCAGAAACGGCCAGCACAGGTACAACAACATGGACCATTCCATGATGACGTCCTTTTTGGCGGTCGATTGCCTGCTCTCAAACAAGGCGGACAAGAGCGCAATCTGGCAGGTAAACGCCGAGGCGCACTATCACGAAGAGTCAGACGACAAGCAGTCCTAGCCCCTCATTGTAAATAGTTTTTATATTGGCGAACGCCCCTGCAGTAGGGGCGTTTTTGTTGGCATGCCTCCTGTGTAGCTGCAGCTTTTTAATGGCGAACGCCACTGTAGCTATGGCGTTTGTGTGGACGAACGCCCCTGTGGCAAGGGCGCCGTTTTGGGATGCGCCGCCCATGTGGCTTTGCTGGACTTTTGCGCTAAACAATGTTTCTAAGTTGAAAAATTTCTGAAAAAGCAAAAATTTTCTTTTGCGCATTAGTGCTTAAGGTGTATAGTTGTTTTCACGTTTTGAAAAATTTTTCAACTTGCGCGCTTTGCTTTTGCGCGCCCCATATTTTAAAAGCTATTAACGGCTTTTAAGGGCTTGAAAGTTTGAAAAATTTTTGAGAGCGTTTGACAATTTTACATGCGATGATAGGGCAAAGTAGGAGCCAATCTGTTTTGCAAGAAAGCTGGCGAGTGTTGGAAACCGGCAAATAGACGATCCGAAAGCCTCCCTGGAGCAGCTTAAACGAACATCAATAGCTGCATGCAAAAAACCTTTGCATGTGTTATTGCAAAAAGTACTTTAAGCCGGCAGCAACCGTTATCTGCTGTGCAAATAAAGTTTGAACTTGCGTTTTTTGACGCAGGCAAAATTTGCAAGAAGCTTAAGAGAAATCTTAAGCACCGCCAAGGCAAACTGCTAAAGCAAACTGCCAAAGGCTAAGCCGCCAAAGCAAAAGCAAAGCGGCAAAAGCAAAAAGTTTCACTTTATTTTAAGCACTCTTTCTCCTTGAAGGTCTTTCGACAAAAAATCTTGAATATAATCGTCTTTTTGCAGCGCAACCCACCTGTTGTACGCTTGTTGCTATGTGCTGGTTGCACATCGCGTATTGCGCCACAGCTTATTTGTTGTGCACCCTGCCAGCCATTTATTGGCAAGCCAGTGTGGTGTTCGCCATACTTGACCTGCCACTTCATCGCTAAAACCAAGAGAAAAAAGAGAAAAAACGAGAGCAAACTAAGCAAGAAAGCAACCAACAAGAAAGGACGACCAAACTCATGACAGAAACCAAGCGCCCCCTGCGCAGCGACCAAATAACCAAAGGTCTAGAGCGTGCGCCGCACCGCAGCCTTTTGTATGCCGACGGCGTTACTGATGAGGAAATTGAGGCAAACCGCCCGCTCATCGCTATTATTTCGAGCCAGGCCGATATAATTCCGGGCCATAATCACCTGCAACGGCTGGTCAACGATGTTAAGGCCGGCATTTATATGGCTGGCGGAACGCCGTTTCAGTTTGGAACCATTGGCGTTTGCGACGGCATTGCCATGAACCACGAGGGCATGAAATACTCTCTGACCAGCCGAGAGGTCATTGCCGACAGCGTCGAATGCGCGGTCAACGGCCATGCTTTTGACGGCGTCGTGCTCATTCCTGCCTGCGACAAAATTGTGCCAGGCATGATTATGGGTGCTCTGCGCGTTAATCTGCCAACCATTTTGATTTCTGGCGGACCCATGCTTGCAGGTCGCGACCGCGACCGCGTGACAGAAACAGACCTCAACACGCTTTTTGATGCGGTTGGGCAGGTCACAAACGGCACGATGACGCGCCAAGATTGCACCTGGTACGAGCACAGCGCTTGTCCTACCTGCGGTTCTTGTAGCGGAATGTTTACCGCAAATTCGATTTGCTGCCTTTCTGAGGCGCTCGGCATTGCGCTGCCTGGAAACGGCACTATACCTGCGGTTTATTCCGAGCGCGACCGTTTGGCAAAGCGCGCTGGCATGAAGATTGTCGAGCTCGTAGAAAATGACGTGAAAATTCGCGACATTGTGAGTCCTGCGGCAATTCATAACGGCATGGCACTTGACATGGCATTTGGCGGCAGCACTAACACAATGCTGCACCTCACGGCTATTGCCGCCACGGCAGGCCACCCAATCACCATGAAGGATTGGGTCGATGTTTGCGAACAAACTCCCAACTTGACCCGCATTGCCCCAGCAGGTCCGCTGCACATTGAGGATCTGAACATGGTGGGCGGCGTGAGCGCCATCATGGGCGAGCTCGGGCGCATTGGCGCTCTTGACACAAGCGCTGTGACCTGCCACGGAAGCCTGCAAGACTGGCTCGATGAGTGTCCAGCCGCTGACGGAGAGATTGTTCGCACAAAAGAAAACGCCTACGACCAGCAAGGCGGCTTGCGCGTGATGTTTGGCAACTTGGCGCCTGATGGTGCCGTGGTCAAGAGGTCCGCGGTGGCTCCAGAGATGATGAGCCATACTGGCCCTGCCCGCGTTTTTGACAACGAACAAGACGCTTGTGCTGCGATTTTGGGCGGCAAGATTGTGCCAGGAGACGTCATCGTCATCCGCTACGAGGGTCCATCGGGCGGCCCTGGAATGCGCGAGATGTTGAGCCCGACGGCAAACGTCGTGGGTATGGGGCTTGCAAAGTCGGTGGCGCTAATCACCGACGGGCGTTTTTCTGGCGCGAGCAAAGGCCCGTGCGTGGGTCACATCAGCCCAGAAGCCGCAGCTGGAGGTCCTATCGCCCTGATTGAAGAGGGCGACCAGATTGAGGTGGATATTGAAGCGGGAGTTGTAAACCTGCTGGTAGATGACGCCGAGCTCGAGCGCCGCCGCAGCAATTGGGAGCCTCCCCAGCCTAAATATAAGACTGGTGTTTTGGCACGTTATGCCAAACTTGTCTCAAGTGCGGACAAAGGGGCGATTTTGCCCTAAGAGCTGGCTTGGGGTTTGCTTTGGGGCGCTTTTTGGGGCTTGCCTCGAGGTTTGGATGGCGAACACCACGCTTGGTTGTGAGGTCTTAATGGCGAACGCCACGCTAGTTTGGCGGGCGAACGCTCCGCTCGCAGCGCCTGCAAACTCGCGGTTGCGCGTGAGGTGTTCGCCAGCATAATAAGTATGAATAAACATGCGCTGAGCATGAATAATAAAGTAAGAAGCACGA
>CAVEKR010000017.1:0-4298 GCA_963616365.1 Bacteroidaceae bacterium | reverse complement strand
CGCGCGCTCGAAGACACGGGCGTTGACGTGCTGTTTGGCTATCCTGGAGGGCAGGCAATCGACATTTATAACGCTCTTTATGATAGTAAGAAGCTCAACCACATTCTTGTTCGCCATGAACAAGGCGCAGCTCATGCGGCCGATGGCTACGCGCGCGCCACGGGCAAAGTTGGCACTGTGCTTGTGACCAGCGGTCCTGGCGCCACAAACACGGTTACAGGAATTGCCACGGCGTACATGGATTCGATCCCGATGGTGGTCATTTGTGGGCAGGTAGCTGCGGCTTCTTTGGGCACAGACGCGTTTCAAGAAAGCGACATGACAGGAATTACCCTGCCGATTGTCAAGCACAGTTATTTGGTGCACAGCCCAGAAGATATTGCAAAAACGGTGGCGCAAGCTTACTATATTGCAGGTACGGGACGTCCTGGACCTGTGGTGATTGATTTTCCCAGCAATCTGGCTAAGGCACAAAATGTCGCTTATTCTTATCCTGACGACATCAAGCTTGAAAGCTATAAGCCAACCGTTAAGGGCAACGCAAAGCAGATTAGGCAGGCGGCGCGCCAGCTTCAAAAAGCAAAGCAACCTGTTATTTATGCAGGTGGCGGTGTGCTTTCTAGCGGCGCTAGCGACGAGCTTTTGCAATTGGCAGAAACCTTGCAAATTCCAGCTGTCATAAGTTTGGTCGGCAAGGGATGTTTTCCAGAAGATCATCATTTGTGCCTGGGAATGCCTGGTATGCACGGTTCTAAGGCGGCAAACTTTGCCCTGCAAGAAAGCGATTTGATTTTTGCCATCGGCACGCGTTTTGCTGACCGCGTCACAGGGCGCATTTCTGATTTTGCGCCAAATGCCAAGGTCATTCATGTAGATATTGATCCAGCAGAAATTGGCAAAAATCGCAACGCTAATATTCCTATTGTGGGGGATGCGAAAACTGTTTTGAAGGCGCTTAATGCCGAACTCGAAAAAAGCGCGGAGCTTGAAAAAGAAAAAATAGAGCCCCTCACCAAAGACTGGCTTGCCACAATAGAGGGCTACCAAAAAACCAGCCCCCTTTGGTACGAGCAAAAAACAGATGTTATCCAGCCAGAATACGCTTTGCAGCTTTTGGATGAGATGGCAAAAAAGCACGGCGACGTTGTCTTTAGTACAGAGGTCGGCCAGCACCAAATGTGGGCAAGCCAATGGCTGCACACAGCCAAGCCGCGCGACTTTTTATCAAGCGGCGGAGCTGGCACTATGGGCTTTGGTTTTCCTGCTTGCATAGGCGCGCAAATGGGCAGACCAAAAGCAAAATGCGTCTGCATTGCAGGCGATGGCAGCTTGCAAATGAACATTCAAGAAATGGCCACGGCTCGCGCGCACGATTTGCCTGTAAAGATACTGCTTTTAAACAATTCGACGCTTGGCATGGTCCATCAATGGCAACAGCTTTTTTATAACGAACGCTACAGCCAAACGGAATTTAGTGCTAATCCCGACTTTGTAAAGCTGGCAGAGGCCTATGCTTGGAAGGCTGCGCGCGTCAAAGATCCCGCAGAGCTGCCAAAAGCTATGAAAGAGTGGTTTGAAAGCGACGAGCCGTATCTGCTTGATGTGATTATTCCTGCAGGTGAGAACGTGTATCCAATGATGCCTGCTGGCGGAACGCTCAGTGGACTATTAGGTGTTGTCCAGATTGACGAAAACGGCAACATCATGAGCACGGGAAGGAAGGCAGTCAAATGAGTAGAACAATATCTATGCTGGTAGACAACCAACCTGCCGTGCTTACTCGCGTGTGCGGGCTGGTGGCTCGCCGCGGCTTTAACATCGAGAGCTTGGCGGTCAGCCACACGGAAGACTGCACGCGCAGCCGCGTAACCATGGTGGTGGATGCGGACGAGACCGTCGTCGAGCAGGTTACAAAACAGCTGCACAAGCTCATCAATGTGTACAAAGTCAACGATTTGTCAGAGACCGAACACATTGACAGAGAGCTCGTTTTGTTCAAGGTAAAAGCCGAGCCGTCGCGCCGCAGCGAGATTGTGGAGCTAGCAGGCATTTTTCGCGCCAAAATCGTGGACGTGGGGCCTGCTACCTTGACAATCGAGATGACGGGAGACGACAACAAGCTGGATGCGATGGAAGATTTGCTGCGCGCATACGGCATAAAGCAAATTGTCAGAAGCGGCAAAATCGCGATTACTCGCGGCAACACGCACCAATAGCTGGTTGCGGGTGCTGGCGCAGGTGATTTGTATGGCGAACGCGCTGCTAGGTTGCGCCTGCTTTTGTAGATGCGGGCGAACACCACACGGGTGTTCGCCACAAAGATGTGTAAAAGCACCGTGGTGTTCGCCATTATATAGAATAGGATAACCCGCAGCTCACAAGCAATACAAAGCTTACGAGCGACACAAAATAGTTAACTGCAGGTGCGCACAGGGCGCGCCTGTTTGCCAAAGTGAAAGGATATTAAAATGGCAGTAACAATTTATTACGAAGACGACTGTAAACCCGAGGTCATTAAGGGTAAGAAGGTGGCCATCATTGGTTATGGCAGCCAGGGGCACGCGCACGCGCTGAATTTGGCCGACAGCGGCGTTGACGTGCGCGTTGGTCTGCGCGAAGGCTCTAAGAGCTGGGCAAAGGCCGAAGAGGCCGGGCTTAAGGTTGTAACGACCGAGCAGGCCGCAGAAGAGGCCGACCTGATTATGGTTTTGGTGCCAGACGAGGTGCAGGCAAAAACGTACGAAGAGCAGATTGCGCCTCACATCAAAAGCGGCGATACGCTGGCGTTTGCTCACGGTTTTAACATTCATTACGGCTACATCAAGCCGCCTGAAGACGTCGACGTTATCATGGTCGCGCCAAAAGGCCCTGGCCACATTGTTCGCCGTCAATATCAGGACGGTTTTGGCGTGCCTGACCTGGCGTGCGTGGCGCAAGACGCTTCTGGTAGCGCGTGGGATACGGCGCTGGCGTATGCTTGGGGCATTGGCGGCGCCAAGAGCGGAATTATCAAGGCGACCTTTGCGCAAGAGACCGAAGAGGACCTTTTTGGCGAACAAGCTGTTTTGTGCGGCGGCCTAGTTGAGCTGGTCAAAGCTGGTTTTGAGACCTTGGTTGACGCGGGATATCCGCCCGAGCTTGCGTATTTTGAGTGCTATCACGAGATGAAGATGATTGTGGATTTGATGTATGAAAGCGGCATTCATTTTATGAACTATTCGATTTCAAACACGGCAGAATATGGCGAATATTATGCTGGTCCGCAGGTCATCAACGAGCAATCTCGTGCGGCAATGAAAAAGATTTTGGAGCGCATCCAGAATGGCGAATTTGCCAAGGAATTTATGGATGACTGCAAAGACGGTCACAAGAAGCTCTTTGAGCAGCGCGAAGCTATCAATTCGCACGAGATTGAGAAGGTCGGCGCTAAAATTCGCGGCATGTTTCCTTGGATCAAAAGCGACGAGGAGGCCGATAAATAGGCTTGGGGGCTTGGGGGGCGCGGCGCGAAGTTATGCGCGGGGCGAACGCCCTGCTCGCTTTGGACGCTCTATCAGCGCATCCGCGTAATTGCGCGATATTCGTGTAATCTAGCAAAAAGTTCTTTGCACTTTGGGTGCAACAAGAGTATAATAAACGCTCGCGCTTATTGCGCGAGCGTTTTTTGTTAAAGCGCTTTTTTACTTTTTTGTGGGCGATTGGCGCAGCGGGAGCGCAGCTGCTTTACACGCAGAAGGCCGCAGGTTCAAACCCTGCATCGCCCACCATCTTTTCCTCTTAATCAAAACCAAAACAAATTTGCGCAGCCCAACCACGTCATCAAGCGCAATTGTGCCTCCCTCCCTCGTCATTTTGAAGCGTGCAATACGCGCTTTGCGCGCGCATTGCGCGCTGAAAAATCTAGCCCGCAGTCTACTAAAAGCCAGCAGGACTCAACCTCAAATAGCCGATAATAAAACTTATGGGAACATAGATGACTGCTGGTATTCTGATGAGGCACGTTCTACTAAGTTTGACTTTTCTACAGGTACTATGCCTGATGAGGATTTAACTTTGTATGCAAACTATGGACAAACCTATTGGCTTGCTCCTGCTTATAAGATGACTACTGGTAATACCAGTGATACTGCTAATCAAGATAATCCTGAATATAAGAATCCTGAGACTGGGGTTATTAAATCTGCAGCTGATATTAAGGCAGATGTAGCAGATATTAAAGCAGGCAATCAAGAAACAATCGACCAATATACCGAATACATGACAACTGATAAATATCATCTTTACACCAAATATAACGG
>CAVEKR010000016.1:0-12399 GCA_963616365.1 Bacteroidaceae bacterium | reverse complement strand
TGATACATCTAAGCTGCTAATATCTGTGGCAGACATTGACAAGGTGGATAAGGTGACGCTGTCTTTGGCACCTGTAACATGGGCTGATATGGCGCTTTCAAGCCTTAGCGCTGGAAAGCTCACATACACAGCAATGCTTGGCTCAAGCAACGTCAAGTCCATTTATAGTTTGAGGCTTTTCTACACCAAAGACGGGAGCGAACACGAGATTGAAAACAGTTTTGGCACAATAACGCTAACTGTAAATATTCCGAGCGGCTCTCAAGCTTCTAAAACTCGCGCATTTTGGGTCGGCTCAGATGGCATGGCTTACACAAAGGCGTCGCAAAATGCCAAAAAGCTATCGTTTGACGTGCACTATCTTGGCTATGTAGAAGACGGCTACGGCAACGTGGTCATTGGAATTGCTGCTAATAGTGCCAAGCAAAACGCGCTGGATGGAGATGATATTGGGGGCACTGATTCTGGTGGCTCTAGTGGTGGTGGTAGTAATGAGGATGGCGAACACCCTGCTAGCAATGACGGTGCTGGCAATGATAGCTCTAGCGCTGATGATGGCGATAATGAGGAAAAATCCGATGTTGGCACACTTAAATCAAGTAGTAGCTCTAGCTTGAACCCTGCTTCTCTTGCACAAGCAAGTGGCAGCGGTCTTGCAGGAGCGCTTAATAGCGCAAACTCTCAATCAGGACAAACAGGAAGCGGCACTTCTAATGCCTCATCAGGAGGTCAAGATACGGGCGCTAAGCCTTCTTCAGATATACAATCGCAGGTGAACGAGGGTCAAAACGGCAATGTGCTAGGTCTTGTTATTATTGCAGCTCTATTTGCTGCCCTACTAGCACGTTTTGGGTTCTTCCTTTTCAAGCGCCGCAATAGAGATGAGGCTGTAGCAAGCGGTAACCAAATGCCAATTAAAGAGACGGTGCGTTTCTAATGGCGGGTAAGCGTAGAGAAAAGAATACCTCTGGGGCTGGGCGTGGTGCGCGCAAAGGCAGTGGCGCAGGTGCTGGGCGCAAGAAGCTGCAAGCTGGGCACACTGACAAAAACCGCATCACAAACAAGGGCCTCACTAAACGCACCCCTCGCAAAAAGCTCCAAGTTCAAGACAACGGACAGATCCAATTTGACGAGCAAAACGATACCAACCTCTATGCAGCCAGCCGAGAAGCTGGGCACAAGGTAGACAAGCGCGCACAAAAAATCTTTATCATGGCAATTGTCTTGATTGCAGTCTTTTTTGTTGGACTTATTATCCCAAAAGACATGCTCAATAGCGCTTTACACAATACTGGATATGCAGGTGGATACACCTTTTCTTGGTTTATAGAAAGCCTGCAAGAAAACGTTAACGGCTTTGTTGCTTTTATCACAGGAAACGATACAGGACCTGTCTTTTTTTCAAATACAGTTTTTAGATATGTTGTAATTTGCTTTGCGGGCGCAGGTCTTGCACTTTGCGGAGCGGTCTATCAAGGCGCTTTTAGAAATCCACTTGTCTCGCCTTCTACTTTAGGTGTTATGAGCGGGGCATCTCTTGGAATGATTGTCTGGGTTGTCTTTTTTATTCCAGATGAGGGCAGCTCAGATATCGGCTGGGTAAACTCCCTTTTAGGCAGCTCGTCAAGCTCAGGTGCGGCAACAGCAACAACAAATGCAAGCGACCTGCTTTCAACATACGGTTTATCTTTATTGTCTTTTGCAGGGTGTTCAATCGTTGTTGTTTTGGTGCTGTTTACCATGAGAGCTCTTGGGCATTTTACCCGCTCAAATTTGATGATAATCATAGTAGGTCAAATGCTTGGAGGAGTGAGCGGTGCAATAGTCAACACAGTGCGCTACTATTATGTGGCGCTTGACCCATACAGCACAAAAAGCCAGCTTTTAACCCAGCTCCAAATAGCGAGCTTTTATCGAAATTATGGCTGGCTTGATGTTATTACCCTGCTTGTTGCCCTTGCCGCATGTGCAGGAGTTGTCTTGGTGTGGCGCCGCCGCATGATGCTTTTGTCTTTAGGAGAAGAAGAAGCAAGATCTCTTGGCGTAGAAACTCGCCGAATGCAGATTATTGTTGTTGCTACCTGCACATTGCTTACTGCTATTATCGTGTCTTTTGCTGGTACGGTCGGCTTTATCGGCTTTTTGATACCTCACCTCTCGCGCCGCCTTGTGGGAGCAGACTTTGGTTATTTGCTGCCTGCTGCCATGGTGCTTGGCGCCATTTTTGTGCTCGTTGCCTATATTTTGGTTTCTGCTCTTTTGGGCCCTGATTACGAGACCATGAGCGGAATGTATATTTCAATCGGCGGTGCAATCGTGTTTCTGGTTACGGCGTTGCGCAATAGAGGGGGTGAGCGCGGTGGATTCTAAGGATATTGCAGCTCAAGTGCCTCAAAACAATGGCGAACACCCCACTGCAAACACCGTACCTTTGAATGGCGCAGTTCCCAATAATGGCGAACACCCCACTGCAAATGGCGCGCCCGTAAACAACGCTGCACCTTTGGGTGGCGCAGCTTTGAGTGGTGCAGCTGAAAAAGAAGAAAACAAGGTAGCGCAAATTCAATACAGCGCATCAGATATTGCACGCCTTCAAAACGGTTCTACTCTTTATAGAAGTAGGCTGGTAAACGTTGGTTTTGTAGCACAACATCTGCCAATAAAAGTTACCAATGCACTATTGCAAAAACAACGCGACCACGAGGCTATTCGCATTGCGGTTTTCTTGCTTGCCTTGCTTGTTTTGGTCTTTTTCTCGCTTTGCTTTACAGGTGCTCAAGGTCAGTGGTATCCATATTCTTATCCTTATGCTTTCTATACTCCCATAGAAGTAGGAAACGCTTTGTATCTTAATGTCTATGATTCTTTAGCTAGTGCAACACACGCTTTTGAGCCACATACAAAGGCTTGGATAGCAGAAAATTGTAGCTGCTATTGGGCTGTTTTTGAGCGCTTGCAAGTTGTGGGCGTTACCCTTATTTGTGCTATTTTGCTTAGCATTTCTGGTGTCTTATACCAAAACGTATTTGCAAACCCAATAGCAGGACCTGGAATGCTTGGCGCATCAAGTGGTGTGAGCTTGGGGATGATGCTGCTTGTTGCTTTATATGGCGCTCAAGCTCTAAGCATGGTAACTGAAAGATATATTTTCTGTTATGGTTTGGGTGCTGCCATCCTGGTGTTCGTCATAATTGCTGGCAAAAAACTTTCAGGTAGAGGAAAGCCCTTTGACATAGTTACGATGCTGCTAATTGGTTCTATATTAGGGCAGCTCATAGGCTTTGTTGTTTCTTATATGACGCTTTTTGTGATGGATGCAGACGATTATCAGACATTTTTTACTATTTCTCAAATGCTTACCATTGATACATCTGTGACCTCGTGGCTTACACTTGGTTTTGTTTCTCTGCTTTCCATTGTGCCGATTTATTTTTTGCGTTTTAGGCTAAATATTTTGTCGCTTTCTGAAGAAGAAGCGCGCCTGAGCGGCGTGAATATGACGCGGTTGCGCGCGGTGGCACTCATTGCTGGCGCTATTATGATGCTTGCTGCGCAAATTCATACGGGCGCTGTTGGAATGATTACTTTGCTTGCTCCATTTATTGCTCGCGGCATTTTTGGATGCGAGATGTCTAAGCAGCTCACAGGCAGTGTTTTGATTGGAATGCCGCTGCTTTTGGTTTGCCGCGATATTACCGATTGTATTCCTTTTGTAGGAGACGGTCTTGCAATAGGTTCTGTTGTGTCTGTTGTGGCAGTTCCGCTGTTTATCTTGATAGTGGTTCGCGGTATGAAAGGGTGGGAATAACATGCTGGAAGTGAGAGGTGCTGCGGCGGGTGCTGGCTTAGCGGTGTTCGATGCCGCCAGTTTAAGAAGCGCAGCCGCTGCCGCTGCTGCTTTAGAAAAAGAGCAGGCACTGGCTTCAAGAAGCGCAAAAATGAAAGGCTGGAAGTAAAAAAGCATGAAGCTAATAGTAAACAACGCGAGCATAGGTTATGAGCGCGGCAATCCAATACAGCGCCATGTTGGTTTTTCTTTATCAAGTGGCGAGGTCTGCTGTATTCTAGGGCCAAATGGTTGCGGCAAAACAACGCTAGTAAAAACAATTTTGGGAATGAACCCCCTGCTAGATGGCAGTATCACTCTTGATGGCAGCGATGTTACAGCTTGGAGTGCTTCTCGTCTTGCAGATTCTGTTGCCTATATTGCACAAAAACATGCGCAAAGCTTTCCTTTTCAGGTCAAAGACCTGGTGATGATGGGGCGCACAAATAAGATGAAGAGCATAAATGGGCAGCCATCTAACAAGGACTTTAACATTGTAGAAAACGCTTTGGAGGAGATGGGTATTCGTCACCTTAGAGAAGCTTCTGTAAATGATATTTCTGGAGGTGAGCTGCAGATGGTCATGTTTGCGCGTGCGCTTGCGCAAGAGCCGCAAATGCTCATTATGGATGAACCGACGGCGGCGCTTGATTATGGTAATGCGGTGCGCGTGATAGAAAAGGTGCGCCACCTGCGAAAACTCGGCTATGCCGTTTTGATGGTTACGCATAATCCAGACCATGCTTTTATGACTGGTGCTAGCGTGGCTCTTTTTATGAAGGGTCGCCCCATGATTTTTGGCACGGCTTTTGAGATAATCACTCGCGAGAATATACAAAACGCTTATGGAGTAAACGTAAAACTTGTTGAGTTTACGCACGATAACCAAGAAATTATGCGCACATGCGCGCCAGAGTTTGGCGGAAAGGACGACTAAATGATTGCAGAAAATCAAGCACAAATGGCAGCTAAGCTGCTTTCTGGCATAGCTGATAACATCGAGACTGTCATTGTTGGCAAGCGCGAATGTGTTGAGCTTGTCATCATGGCTTTTATTGCAAAGGGGCATGTCTTGCTAGAAGACCTGCCAGGTACAGGAAAGACATCGCTTGTCAGGGCGTTCGCCAAGACAATTAATTGCGGATTTAACCGTATGCAATTTACCCCAGATGTTATGCCTTCTGATGTAACGGGGTTTTCGATTTATAACCAAAAGACGCGCGATTTTGAGTTCCGCGCGGGCGGCGTGATGAACAACCTTGTTTTGATTGACGAGATCAACCGTGCTTCTGCAAAGACGCAGGCAGCGTTGCTTGAGGCGATGGAGGAACGCCAAGTTACTGTGGATGCGGCAACGCATAAGCTTGATGAGCCTTTTATGGTGCTTGCAACCCAAAATCCTATTGAGCAATACGGCACATATCCGCTGCCAGAAGCCCAGCTAGACCGCTTTTTGATTAAGCTTTCTATGGGATACCCCTTGCCAGAAGAAGAGGTGCGCGTCATGCTAGAGAGCAAGCAGGCAAAGGCGGCGTTGCAGCCCATTGTCTCTAAAGAGCAGATTTTGGGCTTGCGCGATTTGGCAGATAACGTGCATGTTTCTAAGGCTGTTGCTCGCTATGCGGTGCAAATTGTTGTGGCAACGCGCTCTATGGGGGAGTGCAGCTGCGGTGCTTCTCCGCGTGGCTCGATTGCCTTGATTGAGCTGGCGCGCGCAAACGCCCTTATGCGCGGGCGAACATACGTCTTGCCAGATGACGTGAAATACCTCGCGCCATACGTGCTCGCGCACCGCATTATGTTGACGCATGAGGCAAAAGTCGCAGGTAGGAGTGGGCAATCTGTGATAGCTACTATCCTTGATTCGGTCGCTGTGCCTTCGGTTTCTGCCCAGGATCTATAAGGTGACGAACACCACGCGCGGTTTGGGCTTGTGTTGGCGCTGGCGCGGGGTGTGAGCAGGGCGAACGCCACGGTGGCTTGGACTTAGATAAGGCGTCGGCATCAAATTGCTAGGAATATCAAAAGAGTATGAGCATTAAATGAGCATAGATATTAAAAAGACACGCGAAAAGTTTTCTGATAAACGCGCTGCTTCTAGAAAAAAACGTGAGCAGCGCCGCGATATTTTGCGCTCTAAAAAAGCAGCAAGGCGCAAAAAAGCCCTGCGTTTTGCTGGGTGTTTGCTCGTTCTTGCCCTTTTTGCATTTTTAGCTTATATGGTTGGAGACACTGATTATAAAGCATGCATTGTTGGTTGGGTGCCTTTATTGATGTTTGTTACTGCAATCATTTTGTCCTTTTTCTACGTGCAAATCTTGACGAGCGGCTTGCATTTTGAAGAAAACGGAATTTTTCACGATTGCTCTCGCGGAGAGAAAATTCCTTTTAGTGTGGTGTTCCAAAATAAGACCATTCTTTTTGCCTTTAAGGTCGAAGCTGTTTTTTCTATCTCGGATATGTATAATCAAGCAGCAGGTAGTGAGGCTGCAGATGATGGCGCGAGTGGCGCGGCAGCAGGCGTGGGGGCAGATGGCGCGGCTGCAAATGGCAAAGCGCACGGCAAGGGAGCAGGCAAAAAAGCGCACGGCAGGGCGGCAGATAATAGGTCGGGTAAGCACGGCAAAAAAGGCGCAACCAACAAGGCGGCAAGTAGTGCGACAACAAGCAATGCTGTGCGCACGCTTTCTCTTTCTCCAAAAGAGACCATTGAGCTTGACTTTTCTGCTCAATTTGAACATATCGGAAAATACGAGGTGGGCCTAAACAAAGTCATCATCAGCGACTTTTTGGGTCTATTTTCTAAGACAATCTATTACGAACATTCACATTCTGTGCTCGTTACGCCAAAGTTATGCGAGATAGGAAGCATTGATTTTTCCAGCGACGCAGAAACAGAATCTGCAAAAGCTGCCAAGTCTGTCATTGCGGACTCCATGGATTATGCCTATGTCAGAGATTATGTGCCAGGAGACCCCTTAAAAACAATCCACTGGAAGTTGTCATCACGCAATCCGCAAGGCCATTATTATACCCGCCTTTTTGAGCGATATACCCTGCCAGGCGTATCTGTCATTCTTGATTTTTGCGCGCCTGCTACAGATTTTGATGGGCAGGTGCTGGCGCAGCTTTTTGATGCAATCGTTGAATCTGGTTTGTCAATCGCGCGCTATGCAAGGCGCTGCGGTTTTGACACGCACATAATTTTTTATGACGCGCAGGGCCAAAAACAGGTGCTCACAGGCCGTGAGCAAGAAGACCTTTGCAGCATTGTTAGCAAAATGCCTCCCATGTCAAGAGATGACGACCAAGTTAAAAGCGCAGGACAAGACAATAATGCCGACCAAGGCAATAATGGCGAACACCTCGGTACACACGCACAGCCAAGTGCAGCAGCAGACCTTGTTTTAGAGCAGGTGCAAGACCGCAGCGGAGACAATAATATTGTCGTGTGCAGTGCAAATCTAGAACCCGAGCTTGTTTCTGCAGTGCTTGACGTGCGCATGCGTAGACGACAACCATTTTTTGTTGCTGCTGTTCCTCAAGAACTTGTAGATGCAGATCTTGCAATGTATATAAAACCACTAAAGCGTCTTGATGTTGCCGAGATTCCTTATACCGTGCTTAAAGATTCGCTTACCCTAGAAAAGGTGGCGCTATGAGTATTTTTGGAAAAATATCAGGTGTGCAAGCGCGCACTCAAGTGGGCGCACCAGCGACTGCACAGGTGGGCGTATCAGCGGGCGCGCAAGCATCCACACCAGCGGGTGCGCAAGGTCAAGTACAAGCGCGCACCCAATCATCCGCTCAAAAAGGCAAACAAGCAGCTACGCAATCGCGCGCTCACGCACGCAGACAACTATTCTTGTGTTCGTCAATATTTGACTTTGTGCTCGTTTTAATTTTGTCCGTGGCGCTAATTTTTACTGTTTCATACGGATTTGAAAGCGCGCCAAGCTTGCGCGGCAACATCTTTCTTGAGGGCGGCGTTTGCGCGGTGCTTTTGCTTGCGCTTTTTGCTGGGTCGTGGTCCAAAAAAGCCATCGCCCCTGCTGCAGGCCTTTATCTTGTTCTTGCAATAATAATAGTTTTTGTGATCTCTCAGCTCATGCCCGCTGGCACTTCTTTATTTGTAGATGGGCAGGTAAACGACGTAGCAGACAACACCCTTGTCTTTGCGCTCGTGCTTGTTTTTGTCCCAGCGCTTTGCTATCTTTTGTCGCGCAGAACCTGGGGCGTTGCCGTGCTTTTTGTGCTGTCGGTTCTTGCGTGTGCCACCATTCAATTTTTGTATCGCGACTGGACATCTGCGCAGCCTGGCACTATTGCCGCGCTCATTATCTATATTGCCTGTGCTGCCTGCTACATAAACCAGCGCTATAGACATTCTGCCTTTAAGGCTCACTATGCAAAATCTGCCTCTTTTTCAGGCGCTTTTATTTTCTCGCTTGTTACAAGCCTTGTTTGCCTGCTTGCAGGGGTTGCGATTTTTGCTTGCATCATAGCTCCACTTGGGCTTTCTACGCCAGATATCAAGCCTTTTCAAGACACCTATCAGCGCCCTGTCATTGAATATTCTGGCATATATTCTGAGCAGCGAATTGACTCTCCGCTTAACAGGTCAAATAGCCTAAATGACGAACAAAACGATACTAACGAATCTGCTGATAGTGGCCAGACTCAAGATGACGAGACAGGCATGAGCGAAAACGACCGAAAAACGCCAACATCTGCGACCTCTAATTCTTTTGATTTAAGTGATTGGAACGAGAGTTTTCAAGCTGTTGCATATGACCTTGCAAATTGGACAACTTTCTTTATTGTGTTGGCTTTGATAGCTTGTATTGCAGGGGCAGTTTATGCCAGATATGCAATGCGTGAGCAGCGCTTAAAGCGCATAGCAAATAAAAACATCTCTTGGCAGGTAATTTGGATATATCAATTTTTGATGAAGCGCTTTTCACGCCTTGGAATAAAGCGCACAAGCCAGCTTACGCCACTTGAATTTTCTCTTGCCGCAGCCCCGCAGCTAGAACCCTTTGTAAACACCCAAACCTTTACCGACTTTTTTCAAGTCACGCTTGCCTACACCAGAAGCGTCTATGGCTGTGGTGCTACACCCGATGACCTAGAACGCGTCCGCAGCTTTTATCGCAGCTTTTACAAAGCCGCTCCCCACGAGGTCGGCCGCGTAAAATGGCTCTGGAAATTCTGGCGCATCTAGCCTTGAGTTAACGCCCGCTAATAGCTTCCGCGCTTTGGCGCATCTAGAGCTTGCCTTTGAGGGCTTTGCTGGCATTATGTGGGCGAACACCGTACTAGCTTGGGCGCGCCCTTATTATCCTTTACTCTGCCATTCGTGTATAATTCCCACTTACTTTACCGTGCCATTCGTGCATAATACCAGCTACAGGTAGTTTTATGTGTCTAGCAAAAAAGTGTGTTCGCCATAATGAATGTGTAAGACATTAAAAGGATGTTCGTCATAAAATTACTAAAGGTACAGCGTGTCAAAAGCGGCAATAATGCAATTGCTGCAGGTCTCTTCTGGCAGCTGCTGTGGCGTTCCAAAACCATAAATAATAAGTTTGCATAAGGGTGTCTTATTGCCAGCAGAAACGATTTTTTCTGTAAATTTTTGCAGATTGAGTCCTGCTTTTTCGACCTGTGCTGCGCCAAGCTTGATTTCAATGGGAAACCAGTCGCCATTTGGCTTTTGAATTATTGCATCAACTTCAAGTCCGCTGCTATCATGATATTGAAACAGCTCAGCACCGCAGCAAGCTGCATAAACTTTCAAGTCATGCAAAACAAGTGACTCAAACAAAAACCCGAGTGTCTTAAAATCATTTAGCAAAGCGCGCTCATCTGCGCCAAGTGCTGCTGCTGCCAAAGAACAATCTGCAAGATGGTGCTTGCAAGCTGCGCGAATTTTAATTGGAGACCTAAGCGCTGGATCCCATGGGGCAATATCGTTGCAAATATAAAGCCTGCTTAAAAGCCCAAGATATTCCGAAAGCGTCTGCCTAGATACCGTAGCTGAAACATCTTTGGCAATCGCATTAATTGATGCATATGTCGATTCGTTTCTGCCGAGCGAAAAAAGCAGTGAGCGCACCTTTTTAGGGTCGCGCCGCACGTTATCAATCTTTGAGATGTCTGCCTCACAAATTGTAGAAATATACTCTTGAGCAGTCCTTTTTGCCTGCGCACTAGAAAGCCCAATCGCGCCAGGCCAGCCACCCCTTACAATAAGTTCGGCGATTTTTTCTGCATTCAAGCTGCCAAGATAGAGCTTTTCAAGCTTTTGGGCGGAGCTTTGCTCGTGCGATTGTGCAGGCTCATCACAAGACGATACTTCAGAAACAAAAGTTTCAGAAGCAAAAAAATCCGCAAAATTCAGCTTTTGCATAGATATACCCAGTTCAGAGAGTGTCATTGTCTCCATTTTAACTTTGCCAAACCTACCTGTACCGCTATGCATTGGCAAAGAACAATCTTGCGGAGTTGCAGAACCAGTGAGAATAAACATCCCTTTTTCGCCCTGCTCATCTACCATAAAACGAGCCGCATCCCAAAGTTTTGGAACCTCTTGCCATTCGTCAAGCAGCCGAGGGGTTTTACCGCTAATAGCAAGTTTTGGATCAAGTTGTGCACGAGCCCTGTTTTCAAAGTCATTAGTTGGGTCAGATAGCATTAGCTGCGACTTTGCAAAACGCATAGCCGTTGTTGTTTTGCCGCACCATTTTGGACCATCAATAATAAGCGCTCCAAAAGTGTCAAGCCCGTTTTGAATTTGTGTCTCAATATGCCTTTTTCTGTACTTCAATTTGCCTTTGCCTTTCTGCGATTATTTAATGGCGCGCCACCCTAGCGGCTTTAAGCGGACGAACACCCTGCTAGCGGTTTACGCGCTTTTAATTGCATACCCTCCGTGCGGAGTTGGAGCTAGAGTTTTGCTTGATTTCTGTTCATTTTAATAACCGCATTTGCTCATTTTTTTGTATCTAAATTTTACCGTTTTAGTTTAACATAAACTTAAGGCTTTATTCTGCGCATTTAACTAAAAAACATGATTTCATTTAACCAAAAAACACGGTTTTAGTTAACCAAAAGTAAGCTTTCTAGTTAACCAAAAAATGCGCGTTTATTTAACCAAAAACTCATGTTGCCACGTCGCAACAAACGCTTAAAATTAGTGTGGTGTTCGCCATAAAAAATGTTTGGAGCTGACTAGGGGGCACGCCAAAATAGAGCAAAACATACAAAATAAAGCGCACATATAGTGCGTATACGCTGCAGAAATCTCAAATATTTACGATGAGTTTTTCTGGCAGGCGATCTTGCTTGATAAAAGAAACAGCATAACAAGGCAGATACGATATTGAAGGAGCTGTGGGAGCGTTAGCTGAAGGAACGCCGTCCATTGAAGCCTTAGAAGCATCTTGTTCATCATGCCTAGAAACGTTTTGATTGCACAACACAATAGCGTTTGTGAGCTGCCATTCTTTGACTGCTAAAAGATTGTCAAGTGCCTTGTGGGCAGTAAAATCTTTGCCCGACTTTGCCTCGATTGGCAATATTTTAGACCCTTTTTGCAAAATAAAATCAACTTCTCCGATTTTGCTTTTATCGTAGTAAAAAAGCTTGAATCCGTTAGCGACAAGCTCTTGTGCCAGCACATTTTCCAAAAAGGCGCCTTGATTTATGGAAATGTCTCCTTGTATCAAATCAAACTGAATAGCGCCAACTGTCGCAGCGCTCAAAAGACCAACGTCGCAAAGATAGAGCTTAAACAGGTTGTGCTGCATGTTTATCTGAAGTGGAACACTTGGCGAAGACACGTTATAACAAGGCAGCGCAACGCCAGCATCGGCAAGCCACATAAAGTCGCTCTCATAGCGCTCCATTCGCGCCGATTTTGCCAAATCCTTCAGCTTAAAACGCTTGTTTTTCTTAGAAAGCTCCGCGGGAATAGCGTCAAATATAGCGTTGACGTGCGCTTTATTGGGGGCATATTTTGTAACGTCTTGCCTGTACAGCGCCAAAATATCCTTTTGAACGTTAAGTACCTGCGCAATATCGCTGGTATCTATAAAAGTCTGAACAGCGGCAGGCATACCACCAACTGCCATATAAATGCGAAACATGCGCAAAAGTTGGTCGTGAGCTGCCTGATTAAATGTTTTATGAGCTGTTTGGCTGGGCGTTTTATTAGGTGTTTTGGCGAACACCCCGCTCGTTGTTTCTTTGGCATCGTGTGTATTCTTACTTAGCGCGCTGTACATACCTTCACTTAACACGTCGCACACATTTTGACATGCAGTTTTTGCGCTTTCTAAAAGTTCTGGCTGAACACCAAGAGCCAAAGCAAATTCAGCAAAAGTGAGCGGATAAACGCGCAATTTTTCTTCATAGCCCACAGGCAGCGAATCAACATGTTGATAGGTAACCCCTAAAAGCGAACCCGACTCTATGTAGTCAAACCTTCCATCTTCAACAAGAAATTTGATTGCGCTGCGCGCGCGAGGGCATTCTTGAATTTCGTCAAAGAAAATAAGGCTCTTGCCTGG
>CAVEKR010000015.1:11265-12499 GCA_963616365.1 Bacteroidaceae bacterium | reverse complement strand
AGCCCCAACAAGGTATTAGAACTGCTGTTATACCAGCCAGCAAAGACAAAGTCATCGCTAACGTCAGATGTAAGCTCAATAGAGAGCTTTGTTTTTTCTCCCTTTGTAAAGCGCCCGTCCCCTTTAACGCTGTATTTTCCATCGAGTTTGTCTGACGGATCCACGCTCACGCTCACCTTATAAGTGTGCTCGAACTTTGCCACAAGCTTTCTGTCTTTTTCTGCCTCAAAGGTATAAATGGGCAGCTTAGAGACTTGAGTCTCATCCTCATACCAACCAGCAAATTTATAATTAAGCCCAGGTACTGCCACCACATATGCAGCCTGCCCACGCTTAAGCGTTTGCTTTTCTGGAGCTGCAAAGCAACCAGTCAGTGTGGTGTTCGACACATCTTCAATTTCAACAGAAGTAGTAATCGAGACGTCTTTTTCAAAGACAGCACTCACAGTTACAACTTCTGGCGTTGCATCTGTTATAGCTATTGTGAACAGCGGAGACTTTGAGATCTCAACGCCGTTTTCTTTCCAGCAAACAAAACGATACCCAGGATTTGCAATGGCTTCTAGCTCTGCCACCGTGCCTTCTGGGTGCTGACCTGCGCCATAGACAATTCCACCAGCTACAGGCTCTGCCAAAGCGACAATTTCAACCTCGTTATCATCTTTTGGCTTATCTGGGTCATCGTGGGGTTTATCAGGGTCTTTGTCATGTTTGTGCTCTTCTATAATTGCTTTAATCTCTGAAATAGCCGCTGCACCAATTTCTGCAAGCTCTTCGATTGAATCTGCAGATGCAATTGCAGCGATTGCCTCTATGGCAATGGGGTCTACCAGCTCTCCTACGCCATATATTGTTGCAACGCCAGCAAGCACAGTTATTGTTGCAATGAGCGCTGCTTGCAAAGCCTCAAAAGCCTCGTTGTCATCTTGTGCCAAGCAAAAATGAGCCGTGAGCTGCACATCTTGGACAAGCGTAAAGGTGTATGAGCCGTTGTCGTTTGCGCTTACGGTCTTGCCGCTGGAGTCCGTTATGTAGTCAAACACATAGCCAGGCGCAGGAACTGCATTTACCGTAACGCTTGAGCCTATGCCGTAAAGTCCTGTTGAATAAAACTCCCCTTGCGCATTTCCGCTGCTATCGACCCCGTCGACGCTTAATACCACGCTTGCCTGTTCGGCGCAATACCAAGGGGTTATTTCTATTTGCGAACACCCGTCTGCGCCAGACGTTGCAT
>CAVEKR010000015.1:2112-10375 GCA_963616365.1 Bacteroidaceae bacterium | reverse complement strand
CCTTGATTGATACTTCCGTCATAAATTGAAAACTCTACGTTTTGAAGATCTTGGCGAACACCCTGCTGGCTGGCGCTGCCGCCGCTTTGGGAGACGCTGCCTTGGGAGGCATCCGCGCTCGTACTGCCGCCGCTTTGGGAGGCGGCACTACTACTAGCGTCCGAACCCGAACTCGCACCCGAACTCGCGCTGCCGCCGCTGCCACCGTCCGCGCTACTCATGCCCGCACCGCTACTACTGCCAGCACTGCCATCCGCGCCCGCGCCGCCGTCGCCACTGCTCGCACTAGAAGCGCCCTCAAGAAGACACGCCTGCGGCTCAACCCTAACAGCCTGCGCAAACACTGCAGTAAGCACAATGCTGCGCTCGACTATAAACTCGTATTGCCAATCTTCAGAGACAATACTGCCGCTTTCGTCCTTCCAATAAGCAAAAGTTTTGCCAATGGTGCTGGTGTTCGCCCACACTACACAGGTCTCGCCCTTTGCATACGGTCCAAAACCTCCAGCGCTGTTATCCCGCGAGGCGTTTTCCATCTTTATAGAAACGCTCAGCTTATCGCTTCCAGCTTCTCGCAAAATGTCGGACGAATACGCGTTGATGTAAACGTCCCTGTCATAATATTGTGCAGTTATATATGAGCCATGATATGACGAATCGAGGCGAACGTCTTTTGGATAAATGCTGATTAGCGAGCTAAACGCATAATTTTCTAGCAGGTCTTGCCAGTCGTATTCTTTTTTGCCGCACCCATAGTCAAAGCTTATGCGCATGCCATCAAGGTTGAGCGTCTCCCCTGCCGTAAAGGTCATTTTATCTGGGTCTTTTGTTATCTCGAGACTTATATTTGCCCTTGAAGTTGGAACGGGCAGCATCTCGTTATAGGCTTCCCAATTGCTGCGCGGCTTTTCTTGGTTATACAAACTAAGAGATGTGTTTGGCACGTAAACCGTCATCGGCGTTTGCGGGAAGGTGTCTTTGGCTATGAGCACGGGGTGTTCGCAAGCAAAAAACACATAGTCAAGATTAGTGTCATCAAATGCACCACTCGGTAGCTGCTCAATTTGGGAATTTTTTGGCAAGGACAGCCCACCGCTTAAGTCCGCCTTTAAAAACGCGCACTCGCCAACCTCTTTGACGTGGGTGTTTTCTTCAAGACCTGTCAGCTTTAGGCTTGTGCAATAGGCAAAAGCCTGCTCGCCGATAGATTCAATCAGATTATTGTTGGCAAGCTTTGTATCTGTTAATTTATAGCAACCATCGTAGGTATGAGCAGGTATTGTTTTTAGCTCTTTTACCTCGTCAAGACCAGTGGAAATAAGCCCGCTAGAAGCAAAACAACTCTGCCCTAGAGAATAAATTTTTGTGTCAAGAAACGGCAGGCTTTCTAGCTCTGTGCATTCTCTAAAAGCGTGGTCTTTAATCTGATTTATGGACATAAACTCAAGACCAGCAACCGTTGTCAGAGACGTGCATTGCCTAAATGCGCCTTCTCCGATTGTAGAAATGTATTGCCCCTCAAAATAAACCTCTTGCAAAATAACAGATCCGCTGCATAGATAGTCTGGAACCTGATCTGTTTGGCTATCAATAATAAGGGTTTGCACACGCAATGGATTAATGGAGTTGGCTTGAGGGTCGCTTTCTATAATGTTGGCGAACACGTTGCCCAAAGAATCGCATTCGTATACGTATCCGTTTGCTTTTAGTTTGCCGTATTGATAGGTTGGCAGTGATTGGGTGGTTTTATTGCTGGCTTGATTGTTAGCTTGGGCGCTTGTTTGAGCGCTGGCTTGGGCGGTTTGTGTGCTGGCCTGGGCGGTTTGGGTGGCTTGGTTGTTGACTTGGGCGCTAGCTTGGGCGGCTTGTGTGCTGATTTGGCTGGTCTGGGCGCTGCTTTGGTTGGCATATGCAAGCGCGCGAAAAATCGGGGCATACATTACAATCAAAGCCGCAGCTAAAACTATGCGTATAACTATGTTAAATACGCAGGTAAATTGCTTCATGGCGCTGCGCTGGTTTACAGTGTTGCGCTGCCCCATGCTGCTAGATTGCTTGGTAAAAATAAACTGCCTCATATTGGCCCCTAATGTTTTAAACCCTAAGGTTTTGGGTCATTCTTGAAACAATGATACCAAAAAAGTGCAGGTTATAAGCTAGACTTAGAGATTCTACGTATTTATTCCACTTGAAAAATTTATCGCAACAAATATCCAAAAAAGTTGTATCATTTCAAAGGGTGTGTGCCAAACGACTATATAAGTGCACACGCCAAAAGTGGTGAACGCCACACGGGTGTTCGCCACAAAACATGCTAAAAGGCGCAATGCCAACAGGGTGTTCGCCAAAAAATGTATACCAAATAACTCAAAAGATAGGATTGAAATGTTAGAAAAAATAAGAACGTTTAGGGCAAAATACCCGCTTTTGTTTTGCATTATTGCCGTTTTTGCTTGTTGGCTCATTGGCCTTAAAGGCTCAGGGGCGCTTTACAGGGTGACTTTGGGGCAAATGGGTTTAAGTGATAGATTAGAAGATGGCATAGGCACGTGTTTTTGCGATGCTTCGATTGTTATTGTGGGACTTATTGTGCTGGCAATAAGCGGGCGTCTTTGCTTGATGACAAAGCGCGGTCAGGGGTTCAAGGGGCTAAAAGTTGCCGCTTTTCCGCTGATTTTTTATTGCGTCGTTATTGCGCTTTTTGTCTCCGCTTTTGTTTTTCTTGACCCGTCAAGTTTCCAAGAAGAAGGCAAAATAGAGTTTCACCCTGGCTTTGATCTTGCATCTGGAATAATGGTTATAAGTTATTTGATTGTGGGTCTTGCAGAAGAGCTGATGTGCAGGGGAATTGTGGCGCAAACCCTGCTTGAGCGTTATGGCACAAAGCGTTCTTGCGTTTGGAAGGCTCTAATTATTTCTGGCCTTATATTTGGGCTTTTGCACACAAGCAATCTTTCTGCTCTTAACCCTTCTTTTGTGGTGGGTCAAATTATTTCTGCTATTGGCGCTGGTATTTTGTATGGCGCGATATATTTTCGTACAGGAAACATTTGGATTATTGCCCTAGCGCACGGGCTTAACGATATTATGGCAACTGCAAGCATTTGGATGGGCGGCGTTGATTCGCTTTCTGCCATCACATCTCTTGGAGACGATTTTAGCGCGTTTCCTGTGGTTATTGCTGTAATTGAAGCATTGATAGGCGTCTTTTTATTGCGCAAAAAGCGCTTTGGCGAAATCGAAGAAAACTGGCCCGAGCTCAAAGAGTGGAATAAGAACGCAAGCGACGGCAAGGGTAGCGATGATACGGGCGCTTGCGAGAACGCTTCTGCTACTAAGGGCGCGAATGGGAGCGCGAGCGAAGACAAAGGCGCGGATGCGGCTAAGAGCGCGCATTAAACGCGCGCATTGAATAGGCAAGGTAAAAAAAGCTCCGTGCATTTTGCATGGAGCTTTTTTATTAAGCATACTTTTGAGCGCGCATTAAACGCGCTCTTTTAGTGCGCTATTGTTCGCGCTCTTCAATGATGCCGTTGAGGGTGCGCCAAGCAAGTTCGGCGCATTTTACTCTTGATGGCATTTTAGAGATTGTTTGCAGCTCAAAGGCCTCGTCTAGGTCTTCTTGTTCGTCATCAGATAGCTCGCGACCTTGAATCATGCCAATAAAAAGCCCAGATAGACGCTTTGCTTCTTCGATGCTTTCGCCCGTAATGAGCTCTGCCATAATATCTGCAGAAGCTTGAGAAACCGCACAACCATGCCCTGTAAAAGATGCTTCTTCGATAGTATCGCCATCAAGCTTTAGATAAAGCGTCATTTCGTCCCCACAAGAAGCATTTATGCCATCGTGGCTGCATGTTGCATCTTCAAGCTCGTATTTATAATCAGGATGCGCGTTGTGTTCCATCAAAGCGCCAGTGTATAGTTCTTTGCTATTTTCCATGAAAAATCTCCCAAACTCCCTTAACAGATGCCACAAAACGGTCAATGTCTTGCTTGTCATTATAAAATGCCACACTTGAGCGGCAACAACTCTTAACACCCATATGATTAAGCAGAGGTTGCGCACAGTGATGACCTGCCCTAATAGCAACATTGTCCTGCGCCATAATAGAGGATACATCGTGCGGATGAATATCTTTGATATTCCAGCTCAAAGCACCGTGGTGTTCGTCAGGATTATTAGAACCAATAAGCTCAATGTAGTCAAGTTTACAAAGCTCATCCATCATGTATTGCATGAGTGCTGCCTCGCGCGCAGCCACTGCGTCAATGCCAATTTGCTCTAGATAAGAAAGCGCCACATCAGTTGCATAAATTCCGCAAGCATCTTGGGTTCCTGCCTCGAACTTTTGCGGAACTTGGCTCCACACGGCTTCAGTTTCTGAAACCGTCTCGATCATCTCTCCGCCTGTCAAAAACGGATCCATGGCATCTAGCAGCTCGTGTTTGCCCCACAGCGCGCCAATTCCAAAAGGCCCTAGCGCCTTGTGAGCAGAAAAAGCGTAAAAGTCGCAGTCCAGCTTTTTGACGTCAACATTTATATGGGGAACACCCTGCGCGCCGTCAACTATCATGACAGCGCCGTTTGCGTGCGCGAGCTTGGCAAGTTTTTCTATCGGATTTTGCTTGCCTAACACATTGCTCACATGCGTGGCGCTAACTATCTTGGTTTTTGGAGTAATTTTAGCTAGCTCTTCATCTGAGAATTCGCCGTTTTCATCACAATACAGATAGACAAGCTTTGCGCCTTTGCGCTTGCAAAGTTGCTGCCAAGGCACCAAGTTGGAGTGATGCTCCATAATGGTTATGACGACCTCATCTCCTGCATTGACGTGCGCGTTTCCATAAGCAATGGCTAGCATGTTGAGCGCTTCAGAAGTGTTGCGAGAAAATATAATGTCATTGGCGCAATCTTTGCCCGCCCCAAGATGGACGGCAATATGCTCTCTTGCTTTATCAATGGCATCGGTAGCCTTGATTGAAAGGTCATAAAGCCCGCGCAAAGGGTTGGCGTTCATTGTTTTTGAAAACTCCACTTGCGCATCTAACACGCATTGGGGGCGCTGCGCTGTGGCAGCCGAGTCAAGATATGAAAGCTCAGGGTGGCTAACTAGCAGCGGGAAGTCTTTTTTGTAAGGGTTGTTTTCTATGTCTGTACTCATGCGCAAGTCTCCTCAAAGTTTTTAATCGTATTATTTCCCAGCTCAATGATGGCGCTGCGAATATCATCATTTGCAGCGTCAATGAGCGCGTTTTCTAAATACGCAGACATAAACATCTCTTCTGCCTGCTTTTGCGAAAGCCCGCGCGATGCCAAATAAAACATCTGGTCAGCCCTAATGTGTCCGATGGTTGCGCCGTGGTTTCCTGCAACGTCGTCTTCGTTACACAAAATAATTGGCACGGTTTTATTGCGAACACCATCATCTATCAGCAAAACATTCTCATTCTCTGAGCCTTGGGCCCCTTTTGCACCTTTTATCAAGTCGATGGTTCCGCGCAATGTTTTTTGCGAACACCCTGCTAGCACCCCATTTGCAATGATTTGACAGGTGCTTTTTTGTCCATGATGGCTCAAAGTATAATTAAAGTCGCGTTGCTGATTATTGCGACCAAGATAATGTAAGTTGATTTGTGCTTGAGAGCTTTTTCCTCGCAAATCTCCAGCAACTCCTGTAACAGTTTTACCTGCTCCAAGTAGGGTTTGGTGAATTTCTACATGAGAGTCCTTGCTTGCAAAAAGCCCCATGTCATCTAGGTCGATATAGTTATCTGTAAGAGTTTGAACGCGACGAATAATTACATGAGAGCCTCTACCTGCAAAGATTCTAAGCGATGTTCCTGTGAGTGCGGAGAAGTTCTTAGCCACGCTACCTGCACTGGCAGCGCCATCATTGCTGCTTGCGCCATCTGTGGTGGCTGCTCCCGCGCCATCTTTGCTGCCAGCACTGCCTGCGCCATCATTGCTACCAGCGCCAGCGCCGCTAGCTGCGCCATCAGCACCGTTCACCAAAATATTGAGCGTCAGAGTGCTATCTTTAGCTGCGACTACATCAATAGCAGAAATTTTAGCTGCACAATCTTGACCGCTAACAGTAATATTTTCTTCTACTTTAGCGCCCTCTTCTGACTTAACAACAATTGGCTCATCTGCAAGAGTGCGCATCCACTCGTAAGCTTTTTGCCCAAGTCCAGTTTCAAAAGCTGCGCGAATATCTTTTGCAAGTTCTATTTTATCAGCGCATTTTTGATATTCGCTCATAGAAAGCCCGCCATACTCTGCTTCCTCATCATTTGCAAGTGCACTAGAAATTGCAACTTCATCGTCCTTATGATGCCCATACCAGCACTCTTGTGCCTTATTCATGGCATTAGCAAAGTCGCTCTTTTCATCTTTTAAGATGTCAGCAAAGTTTTGAGGTGCGTCATCAGCGCCGCCGCTTGCCCCGTGGTGTTCGCCATTAACGCCAGTAGCTGCATCAACATCGGCGCGCGCACTAGCAAGGTGTTCGCCATCCAAACCGCTAACAGCAACGGGGGGCACGCCATCCAACTTAATAGCGCTAGGAAGCTCCACATTGGAATCATTAATTTTTAGCTTATGCCAGGTGATAGCTGGCATACAGGCGATGTTTTGAAGTTTTGTGCTCATTTATCCAATCGCCCCTTCCATCTCAAGTTTGATTAGGTTGTTCATCTCTACGGCGTATTCTAGCGGCAGCTCCTTGCTCACAGGGTCTGCAAAGCCGTTGACAATCATCGTGCGAGCTGCCTCTTCTGTGAGCCCCCTGCTCATCAGGTAGAAAATCTTTTCGTTTCCAATGCGACCGATTGAAGCCTCGTGGCCCACATCAATGTCTTTGACGTGAATGTCCATAGCAGGAATTGTGTCGCTTCTGCTTTTGTCATCAAGCATGAGGCTTTGACAAGAAACGGAGGCCTTTGAGCCGCCTGCCTTGGGCGTTGCCACGATAGAAGACCTAAAGGTAGAGATACCACCGTCTTTGGAAATTGACTTTGTCTCCACGCTGCAACTGGTATCTTTTGCGTTGAGCACGACCTTGCAGCCCGTGTCGAGGTTTTGGCCGTTGCCCGCAAAAGTGATGCCCGTAAAGCTCGATTTGGCACGTCTACCATCAAGAATGCTCATGGGGTACAAGTATCCAACATGGCTGCCAAAAGAACCAGATATCCATTCTATCTCGCCTTCTTCATCGCAGATGGCGCGCTTGGTGTTTAGGTTATACATGTTCTTTGACCAGTTTTCGATTGTAGAATAGCGCAGGTGAGCGCGCTTGCCAATAAAAAGCTCCACGGCTCCTGCATGCAAGTTTGCCACGTTGTATTTAGGAGCAGAGCACCCCTCTATAAAGTGCAAGTCTGCATCGTCTTCTACAATAATTAGCGTGTGCTCAAATTGACCTGCGCCTTTAGCGTTAAGTCTGAAATAACTTTGCAGCGGATAATCAAGTTTTGTGCCTTTAGGAACATAAACAAAGCTACCACCTGACCAAACAGCGCCATGCAAAGCAGCAAATTTGTGATCCGTTGGAGGAATTAAGGTCATGAACTTTTCTTTTATCAGCTCTGCATATTCTCCATGCAAAGCCTCTTCAATTCCAGAATAAACAATACCCATCTTAGCTGCAGAATCTTGCATGGAATGATAAACTAGCTCGGAGTCATATTGAGCACCCACGCCTGCTAGATATTGGCGTTCTGCCTTTGGGATTCCAAGCCTATCAAAAGTGTCTTTGATGTCATCAGGGACGCTTTCCCAGTCGTGCTTTTGGTCAGTATTTGGCTTGACATAAGTAACAATGTGTTCCATATCCAAGCCCTCAATAGATGGCCCCCAATTAGGAATAGGAGTTTGCTGATAAATCTCTAGAGACTTTAAACGGTGCTCTAGCATCCATGCGGGCTCGTTTTTTTCTGCAGAGATCTCTTTGACAATCTCTGGGGTAAGCCCCGCATCTAGCCTTTTGAAGTCGTTTTCTTCATAGCGAAAATCGTAGCGGCTTCTGTCTATGTCTTCTACTTGGGTGCGCTCTTTTGTGGGCGTTGCCGTTGCTTGGGCGGGCGTTGGGTGAGCATTGGTGGGTGCCGCCTGAACGCCCTCTTTTTGTTGTAGTGTACCTGTCATACTCAGCTCCTAATTTTGGTTATCGGAGCCGCTGAGGTGTTCGCCAGCTTCTTGCGCCACAGCCTCAAATTGCTCAAAGCCGTTTTTGTCGATGTCTGCAATCATGGAATTATC
>CAVEKR010000015.1:0-2097 GCA_963616365.1 Bacteroidaceae bacterium | reverse complement strand
GCGTCCGCCCACCATAACATGCACGCGGTCGACCTCGAGGTGCTCCAAAATGCGAGTGTTGTGAGTGATTATGAGCAAGGTGCCGTCGTAATTTTGGCGATAGCTCTGCATGCCTTGGCTGACCACTGATAACGCATCAACATCCAAACCAGAATCGGTCTCGTCCAAAATAGCAAGCTTTGGCTGCAATAAAAGAAGCTGCAGCATCTCGACCTTTTTCTTCTCGCCGCCAGAAAAGCCAACGCCTAGCTCGCGGTTTAGATAAGCGCGGTTTAAATTGAGCTCGTCTGCCAAAGCGCGAACACGCTTTTTGAACTCCTTGTTTTTGAGGTCAAGACCTTCGCGCCCAGTAACAGTTGCGCGCAAAAAAGAACGCAGCGGCACGCCAGGAATTTCTACAGGAGCTTGAAAGCTCAAGAAAAGCCCTGCATGAGAGCGCTTATCGGGGCTTAGGTTTGTGATGTCTTGCCCGTCAAAAGTAATCTTGCCGCCGTCTACGCTATAAGTTGGCTCACCTGCGCAAACATGCCCAAAAGTCGACTTGCCAGCGCCATTTGGCCCCATCAAAACGTGGACCTGACCTTTGGCAATGTCCAAATTAACGTCGTGCAGTATCTGCTTTTCTTCTACCGAAGCAGATAAATTTTGTACAGAAAGCAAAGCTTGCGATTGTGTCATAGCCTCATGTCCTTTCTTTTTGTGGCTTTCTAGCTTTGTTGCTTCTTTTTGCTGTTTCTTGCCTGTTATTTTTTGTTTTTTGCTTATTTATGTTGGCTGCATGTGCGCCTCATATTGGCTGCATGTGCGCCTTAAACCCCGCGCCTCAAACCCTATAACTACGGGTGCTTTGTAGACATAAGCAAAAAAAATCAACTAATAAGATAAAGCACCGCCCTAAAATGTCAAGTACTAATTCCTACTAATTTACTAGAATTTTTCTAATTGTCATTTTCGGCGTATAAAATCGCGCCTAAAATTTTGGCGAACACCCCGCTTGCTTTTGCGCCGCTGTAACGCTGCTGGCAGTTTTGCGGGCATGTCTCCACGGTGAATTTTAGAAAACGCGCAGGTAGATTTGCCACATTTTAATGGCAAACACCCCAATAGCTCCACTATTAATTTAACTTGTACAGCTAGTGTGGGGGCACGCCATTATAGTAGTCTCGTTTTTTAGACAAAGATTTAGTATTACAAAGAAAGGCCAGCTAGAATGCGTAGTGGTACATAAAAAAGGATGGTCTCTTATACCGAAGTTAAATGAAGATCCTTGTCAATTAAATTTCGCACATATTGTGAGCGTGTAATGCCAAGGCAACTTGCACGATTGTCAACTTCAAACAAAGTTTCAGCTGGAATTTTAAATGTCATCGTTTTTGTTTCGCTTACCCCAAGAGTTGGTCTTCCAACAAAAACTTTCTCGAAAGTGCCTGGCTCCCATGCATCTTGTTCATACTTCTCGGCAATCTTATCCATCTGAGTTTCGCTTAAGCCAAGTCTTCTGTTCATTTCTGCTCTATCCATATTAGTGTCTTCCTCTTAATCCAAGTTCTGCCAATGTCTTCTTTGTTGGCGGGGTGAATGCATGAAAAATAATCATATTTCCATCGTAATCAATCCGGTAAACAATTTCTACTAATCTACCTTTTGCATCACTTCCAATCGCCATGAATTCTTCCTCATCTTTGTCCATCCTTCGCACTTCAGTAAACACATTCCTAAATGCGCTCTCAACATCCTTATCTTCTAGTTCAGGATGCTTCTCATGAATACGTGGGTGTACTAAAATGCTCATTTGCTCATGGTAACACAAAAATATTGCGAGGTCAAATATTATATTTTTACAATTTTAAGCCTATAACTTTTCTTGCTTAATTAAAAACTTCATTCAAACACTTTTTGCTATTCGTTTAAGATTTGATGACAAAATTAGGGGATGAACCCCGAGAAACTTAACTCGCACGGGCGAACGCCGCAGTGGCAGCGGCGTTTTTAATGGCGAACACCACGGTAGTGCTGCTGGCAGTTTTGCAGGCGTGCCCCCGCGGTGGGGTTTAACTGGTGGGTTTTTGCGTCAAAGGCGGCTTGGATGGCAAGTCT
>CAVEKR010000014.1:12008-13011 GCA_963616365.1 Bacteroidaceae bacterium | reverse complement strand
GTGGGGGCGGCAAAAAAGTAGGCAACTAGCAGGGCGTTCGCCAATATAAGCACAAACACAAGCAATAAAAACACAGCACAACCAACAAAAAGAAAGCAGATTAAACCATGGCAGAGCAAGACATTCCAGGATTTGACCAGATAAAAGCAGCAAGCGAGGGCAAAGGTCCAATACCTCATACCTGTCGCGACACGGGCAATTTTGTCCATTTGCATGTTCACACAGAGTATTCCATGCTTGATGGCGCTACGCGCATTGACGATTTGTGCAATTATGCAAAAGAGTTAGGAATGCCAGCCGTGGCAATTACAGATCACGGATACATGTATGGAGCTGCGGAATTTTATCGCGCTGCAGTCAAGGCGGGCATAAAGCCGATTATTGGCTGCGAGGTCTATTTTACTCCCACAAAGACTTTGGAGCACCAAGGCATGTCGCGCCCAGAGCTTTATCACATGATTTTGCTTGCAAAAACTAATCAGGGGTATCGCAATTTGATGCGCATTGTCTCAGATGCTGCAGTTGAGGGTATGTGGTATAAGCCGCGCGTCATTTTGGATTCTCTAAAAAAATATCACGAAGGCATAATTGCAACCAGTGCTTGTGTAGCAGGCATTATTCCAAAATATCTAGATCAAGGTCAATACGATGCTGCAAAAGAATGGGCACAAACTTTTGTTGACATTTTTGGCAAAGAGGACTTTTATATTGAGCTTCAAAATCAAGGTCCAGAGATTGTTACAGATCATGGCATGACAGAACCGCAGCTCAACAACCTATTATGCAAGATTGCTTCTGAGCTTGGTCTTAAGACGGTGGGCACAAACGATTTGCATTATCTAAAGCAAGAAGATGCCTACACCCAAGATTTGCTCATGTGTATTGGAATGAATAAAGAGCTTGATGACCCAAACCGCATGAAGTTTAAAAATGACCAATTCTATCTAAAAAGCTATGAAGAAATGGCACATGCTCTACAAGAGCACCCAGAATGCTTGGAAAC
>CAVEKR010000014.1:0-11998 GCA_963616365.1 Bacteroidaceae bacterium | reverse complement strand
CTTGGAAACAACCTTAGAAATTGCAGATAAATGCAATGTTACCATTGATTTTGGCAACATCATTTTGCCGCGCTATCCTTTTTTGAAAGAAGGCCAAACAGAACAAGAAGCCTTGCGCGAGCTGAGCTTGGAGGGCTTAAAGGTCAGATATGGAGACCCGCTCCCAACAGAGGTTATGGAGCGTTTTGAGCACGAATATGAGATTATCTGCAATAAGGGGTTTGCAGCATATTTTTTGATTGTGCATGAGTTTAGCGCATGGGCAAAGAAAAACAATATTGGCGTAGGTCCTGGTCGTGGTTCTGCTGCAGGTTCTATCATTTCTTACGCGCTTGACATTACAACTTTTGACCCGCTAAAAAATGACTTGATCTTTGAGCGTTTTTTGTCTCCTGAGCGTACAGAAATGCCTGATATCGATATGGATTTTGATGATAGCCGCAGATTAGAGGTGGTTCAGCATTGCCGTGATGTTTATGGGGATGAGCGCATTGCTCACGTTATTACTTATTCTAAACTAAAGGCAAAAAACGCTGTAAAAGACGTCGCACGCGTAATGGGTTTTCCTGTTTGGCTAGGAGATAAAATCAACAAGCTTATTGGTTCAGATCCAAAGGTTACCATTGATTCTGCTCTTGAAACAAATCCTGATTTAAGAAAACTCTACGATAACGACGCTGATGTTGCCCGCATAATGGATTCTGCTAAAAAACTTGAAGGTCTAACGCGCGGAGAAAGCCTGCACGCGTCTGCTGTCATTATTTGCCGCGATGACATAAGCGAATACGTGCCTGTTAAATATGACACCAAGGGTGGTACCATCATCACGCAATATGATGGCACGATGACAGCAGACATGGGCCTTTTGAAGATGGACTTTTTGGGGCTTCGCAACTTGACGGTCATTCAAGACGCAATTACAAACATCAAGCATAATTATGGTATAGACATAGAGCTAAATCCGCACGGAGAGATAGATAAGGCACTTACGCAGGGCGAACACCCTTCTGTCATGTCCATGGAGGATAAAGCAATATTTGACCTGTTTAGCAAGGGAAACACCGCTTCTGTGTTTCAAGTTGAGTCTTCTGGCATGAGAGCGCTGCTAAAACGCATGAAGCCAGATTGCTACGATGACATTGTTGCTGTTATAGCCCTTTATAGACCAGGCCCTCTAGGTGCGGGAATGGTTGATGACTTTGTCGATAGAAAATTAGGGCGCAAGGCTGTTACTTATTATGACGAACGTCTCAAACCAATTTTGGAAAGCACCTATGGTTGTATTGTTTACCAAGAGCAGGTAATGCGTATTTCTGTTGTCATGTCTGGCTTTACTGTTGGCGAGTCTGATAAGGTGCGCAAGGCTGTGGCAAAGAAAAAGATTGCTCTCATGCGCGAGATTGAACAGACCTGGGCAGATGGCGTAACAGAGACGATGGAAGACCACTGGCTTAATGGCGCTGTGCGCAATGGTTATGATAAAAAGATAGCTCAAAAAATTTGGGATGATGTTTTAAAGTTTGCAGAATATGCTTTTAATAAGTCGCACTCTGCTGCATATGGAATTTTGACCATGCAAACCGCGTGGCTAAAAGCTCATTATCCAAATGAGTTTCTAGCAGCAGATTTGACGAGCTATATTGGAAAAACTGACAAAACAGTCAAGTGCATAAGCGGCTGCAAAGAAAGCGGCGTGGCAATTTTGCCTCCAGATGTCAATGCTTCTTTGAGTTATTTTACCCCTGTTAAAGAGGGAATTCGCTTTGGTCTTGCAGGTCTTAGAGGCGTGGGAGAAAAGGTTGCACAAGAAATAATTGATGAGCGTGAAAAAAATGGTCCATATAAAAACTTGCACGACTATCTTGACCGCTTGAGCGCTGGTGCTGGCAACAAACGCGTGGTAGAAGCTTTAATTAAGTCTGGTGCTTTTGATTCAACGGGTTATACTCGCCGTCAAATGTATGGCTTTATTACAGAAGGCGGCTTGCTTGAGTCTGCTAATCGCCGCCGCGAGGAGCGCGAAAGCGGGCAGGTCTCTTTGTTTGACCTAATGAATGATGATGCAGATGACGACTCAGGTTTTGTAGAAGACATTCCAGAGCCAGATGGCGTTGAGTGGGAAAGAGGCATAAAGCTTGGATTTGAAAAAGAGATTGTTGGCCTATACGTCTCTGACCACCCACTTTCTCCTTATAGTGAGATGTTGAGCAACTCTGCTAGCGGCTCTTTGGGCCAAATTGATGATGATGAGCTATTTAAAGATGGCAATGTCTATAACTTTGCAGGTATAGTGTCTAAGTCCACCATCAAGACCACCAAAAAGGGCGACAATATGGCAATCATCACCCTAGAAGATCTTGAGGGCACGGTGGATTGTGTTTTGTGGCCAAGGTCTTTAGCCGAGTTGGACGAAAAAGACGAGCGCTCTTTGATAGAAGAAGACTCAATGCTTGCTATAACTGGCAAGTTAGAGCGCACAGATAGGGGCACACAGGTTTTAATTGACAAGTTGCGCCCGCTAGACCCTAGCCAAGCTGCAAAGAAAAAGGCTTCGGCGCTCTTTATCAAGATTGACGAGCAGCGTTATTCTCAAGAGATTATGGCTCAGCTCTCAGAGATTTTTGAGAAGTATCCAGGGCTTCAACCTGTTACTTTGTTCATCAACAGAGAAGACGGAAGAAAGTTCAGAGCCCAGCTTCCAATTCAGGTAAATTGCGAAAGCCCAGAGCTTGTAGAAAAGCTCTATCAAGTTGTGGGTGAGGCCGCAGTTGAGATGGGGTAGTGCTTTTTATAATATGGCGTGCCCTCCAGTCGTTTTGCTTGGGTTTTTAGGTCGGCTTTTGGTGGCTTGCGCTTATGTGCATGGCGAACACCACGGTCGATTTGCACGTTGAGTTAGGCTGAGGCACGGCAGTTAAAGTTCTGCAAAATTTAAGTAACAGTTTGTTTCTTATTGCGGACATCTCTAAAAGCATGATATAATTTTTGTTGCACCTATGAGCAGCTAAAGAAAGGCTAAAATATGTACTACAACAAATTTCAAGATTTAGAAATATCAGCTCTTGGCATGGGCACAATGCGCCTGCCAGTAATTGATGGCGATGAGTCAAAAATTGATGTGTCAACAACAAAAGAGATGGTCAAATGCGCAATTGAGCATGGCATTAATTATTTTGACACAGCATGGGGATACCATAGTGGACATTCTGAAGAAGCAATTGGAGAGGCTCTTGCAGATTATGATCGCAGCTCTTTTTATTTGACTACCAAATTCCCGGGATACGATGTATCAAACTTTGGCAAGCACGAAGAAATTTTTACTAAGCAGCTAGAAAAATGCAAGGTAGACTACTTTGATTTTTACCTTATCCACAATGTGTGCGAGGTAAATATTGACAAGTACCTAGATGATGAAAAATATCACACCGTAAGCTACTTTAAGCAATTGCGCGATGAGGGCAAAATCAAGCATTTGGGCTTTTCTGTGCATGCGAACTTTGACAATTTCAAGCGATACATGGAAAAATACGGCAAAGACATGGAGTTTTGCCAAATACAGCTCAACTACCAAGATTGGGACTTTCAAGACGCCAAGCTCAAATATGATTATTGCGTGCAAGCAGGCATCCCCGTTATTGTCATGGAGCCTTTGCGCGGTGGCAATTTGTGTAATTTGTCTGACGAACACCTCGCTCGCTTAAAAGAGCTTGATGGCGGAGCTAAAACCCCAGCTGAGTGGGCATTTAGGTGGTTGCAGGGTCTTGATGAGGTGTTCACCATACTTGGTGGAATGTCTAGCCCAGAGCAGATGAAGCAAAACATCGAGACCTTTGAGAAAAAAGAACCGCTTAATAAAGATGAGCGCAAGGTCTTGCAAGAGATAGGCCATGATATGGCATATGCAAAGGGTTTGCCCTGTACAGCGTGCCGTTATTGTGTGGATCATTGCCCGCAGGGTCTTGATATTCCAAACCTCATATTTTTGTATAATGAACATCTTTCGCGCGAAAGAGGGCGCTTTATTGCACCTATGGCATATAATTCTTTATCAGATGACCAAAAGCCTGATGCTTGCATTGCTTGTAATGCATGTCATAACGTGTGTCCACAGGCTCTTGAAATTCCAGAATTTTTGCAAGAATTTGCCAATGCAATGAACAAGAAAAAGGGTTAGTATATAAAGCTGGCGTTGAAATTGGCGTGGCGCTTGTGAGTGCGTGTGCTCAGCGTGGCGCAGGTTAGTGCTTGCGGGCGCGCGCTCATGTGCGTGTGTTTGCGGGCGGCGACCAGCGCGGTGGTGTTCGCCAAACACAAAGGCGCAAAGAGCAAAAACGCAAAGGTAAAGAGTAAAGAGACAAAAAGGAAGTGAACAAAGGTATGTCTTTAGAGATTAAAGAGGTAAAAGAAAACACCAAGCTTGCAGATGCTGTTCGAGCTTTGATGGAGGCGGTGTTTCCTGAAGATGAGATTATTTCGTATCAATTATTGCTTGAGGTGGCAAAAAAGGACGGCGCTTATTTCCAGGCATTTTTTGATGAAAATAATTTCTGCGGTCTTGCCTATTGGCTCACTAAAGACGACCTTGTTTACCTGCTATATTTGGCTGTCATGCCAACCGTTCAGTCAAAAGGATACGGCACGCAAATCTTAAACAGCATAAAGATTCAAAACCCTTCTAAAACCATAATGTTAGAAGCAGAATCAGTGCGAGAGTCGGCGGATAATATCGAACAGCGCAGGCGTCGCCATAAGTTTTATGAGTGCAATAAGTTTCACTTGCAAAATTTTCGTGCCAAAGAAGACAACACCATATATGATGTTTTGGCTTTTGGACACGATGTAACAAGTGAAGAGCTATGTGGTTTGATTAGGCATTTTTCACCAGAAATGGCAGATGCTATTGTCATTATGGATTAATAATTGTAGGTGAGTTTAGGTAGGGCAACTCACTAATGCAGCTCTCTGAAAAAGATAAACAAAAAATAGATGACGACATTGCAAGGCTAGCTTGCAAAAGAAAAACGTCGCCCATCATTGGCATTGTTCCAACTCTGCTCCCCAAAGAGCACATTTTGCGCGTGAACGACCACTACATCAACGCCATTGTTTTGGCTGGTGGTGTTCCTCTGATTTTGCCTTTGACGGCAGACATGCGTGTATATGAGCGCCTATTTGGCGTGGTAGATGGCTTTGTTTTGACTGGCGGTCAAGACGTGGACCCAAAGCGATACTCAAATGTATCAGAGCTGGATGAACAAGAGCGCAGCTCCTATGACCAAATTGACAAAATCACCCCTTTGCGCGACACAATAGAAAACACTATCTTGCGTTTTGCCTGCAAAAATGACGTGCCGCTTTTGGGAACATGTCGCGGCATGCAAACAATAAATGTCTTTTTTGGTGGAACGCTCTATCTTGATTTGCCGTCGCAATTTGATGGAGTTGACAGCATGTCTGGTATGGCGATTTCTCATTGGCAAAAAGAAGATCCGCACTTGACCACTCACTATATTTCAGTCAAAAAAGACTCCAAGCTGCACGGCTGCTTGGGCGCAGATACGGCTGCTGTAAATTCGTTTCATCACCAAGGGGTAAAAACGCTTGGTAAAGGCCTTGAGGCTGTCGCTTGGGCAACAGATGGGCTGGTAGAGGGTATCGAGCTAAAAAACCACACCTTTATGCTTGGGGTTCAGTGGCATCCAGAGTTTTTCTTTGAAGAAAAGCGCATGGGCAACCTCTTTGTTTTGCTGGTAGATGAGGCTGCTGCTGCATCTGAGGCTATCAAAGGTTAACGTTTGTGGCGTCTAAAAGTTAGCGGGTGCTAAAATTATTTAGTTGGCGAACACCACACGCGTTGTGTTTCTTTATACACGCTGCGTACACGGGTGTTCGCCCGCACATATACCTTGCGCACTCATACACGCTGCGTGTACACGGGTGTTCGCCATCCATACAGCGCAAAGTCTCCACTTTCTTCTGTTATTTTGGTGCAAATGGGCGCTATGCTGCTCTTTTGCGCACAAAAGTTCAAGTTCCATGCTAGAGTATATGCAATTAAGTAGGAGTTTTGCATTTGCTTATGCATTGATTAGCTTGTGCATTAAAGCGCCCGCGTTATTAAAGCGCCCGCGCATAGCACATTAGCAGCCCGCGTATTAGCGCCCGCGTGCTTGCATATTGGCAACCTGTACATTAGCAAGACAAATCATGGAATGAGGCTTTCATGACTGAAACACAATTTAGCTGGATAAAAGCTTACGAAAAAATCGCCGATGCCGTGCTTGAACAGCGCGATAATCCGCAAAAATTGCTCGATGTCTTTTCAAAATTAGCAAAGATGGATAATCCAGAAATGGACAATTCTCTTGCAAAAGAGCGCAGCAATATTGATCCTTTTACTTTCTTTACCTCTTTTAACCGCGGGGCGCAAGCTCCTGACCGTGCTCAGATTGTCGAACAAATCATGGAGATTTTGCAGGTAGATGCTCCAGTTCCTACGGATTTTATAGGGCTTCCTACGGCAAATCATGAGCTGTGGCAATATTTTGATCAAAGCGAGCAGGGCATTGAGCAATGTTGGGATCTTTTTGAGCAAACTTTAGCTGTTGCAGATGCAGATAAGCCAACAGAAGAGCAGCTCAAAAGCTGGGGGGCGGCCTTTGATGCGGTTCATGAGCAAGAATACATCAATAAGGCAAACTTAACTCGCGCGCTTTATTGGGTGCGTCCGCGCATTTGCCTGCCGCTAGGTGGCAAAACGCGTCCGTACATTCATGATAGGTACGGGATAAATCCGCCTTATTCGCTTACTGGTTTGCAATATTTGCGCCTATTGCAAGAGGTCAGCATTATTATTGATGACAGCACAATTCCAGAAATTGCAGCTAGTGCTTACAAGGCCGCCCATGCGGATTCTTGGTGGCCGCCAGAGCGCGACTTTGACCCTTGCATTAGCGTTTCTGCGTGGGAAGATTTTCTGTCTCGCAAAGACTTTTTTGATGACGACATGCTAAAAAGCGTGCAGCGCATGTATGAGCTTGGTGGGCAGGCAACCTGCGAAGAGTTGGCTGACAAGTGTGGAAAAACGCGCGACTATTATTCCAAGCATTTGCAGGCTTGTGCCTCTTGCATATGCAATGAGCTGGGCTTTAATGGCTTTAAGGGCTCTATGTGGCCTGTCATGTTTTTTGGGCAAAATGCTGATGAGACTCGCCTTGGAGACTATGTATGGAAAATGCGCCCTGAGCTATTTGAGGCGTGCAAGAAGGTCTTTTAGCAGCTGTTTTTGTATGGCGAACACCCTGTTCGGGCGCGCTGCTTTTGGGTGGGCGTGTTATCAGGTGTGTTGGTGCACTATTTTTGGGTGGACGAATACCATGTTGCTAGCACACATAATAATGGCGTGCCCCCACGCGTGGTGTTCGTCATTATTATGGGTGCTAGTAGTGTGGTGTTCGCCATTAAAACGAGATGGAAATTAGCGTGCGCCATCACCTTTGTCTAGGTCTGCTAGCTGCTCAAACATTCGCTTTTTGGCGTAAGCCTCATACTCAGTGCCAGGCTTGGCGTAGTTTGCAAAAGGATAGATTGAGATGCCGCCGCGCGGGTAAAACATGCCTCTGACCTCTATGTATTTTGGATCCATCAGCTTTGTCAAGTCGTTGCAAATTATGTTTACCACATCTTCGTGAAAATCTCCATGCTGCCTGAACGAGAAAAGGTAGAGCTTTAAGCTCTTGGATTCGACCATTTTTATTTCAGGAATATAGTTGATGTAAAGTGTTGCAAAGTCTGGCTGACCTGTTATGGGGCACAGCGTCGTAAACTCTGGGCAGCGAAAAGTCACCATGTAGTCGCGGTTTGGGTGCGCGTTTTCAAAGGTCTCGAGCACGCTTGGGTCATAGTCTGTGGGGTAGTTCTTATTTTTGCTGCCTAAAAGGGTTAGGTTTTCGTTTTCTCTGTTCATGTTGCTCCTTTTTGTGCGGTTGCGTTTGCGTTTGCTCAGGTAGCGCCCGCGCGGGTTTAGTTTTGCTCGTATGGTTGCACCTGTGCGAGTTTGGTTTTACTTGTGCGCTTGCACTTGCGTTCGCGTTTGCGCGTATTTGCTCAAGTCGCATTTGCGCAGCTATATTTGTGCGCTCGCATTTGCGCTTTGCGATATTTGCATTTCATGAAATTTAGTATAGCCGTGCTTTATTGCGCTATCATGAAGAAGTTATTTTTTTGTTAACAAAGGACGGTTGTCGTGTTGGAGTTTGCATCGCGCAAACAAGTTGCTTTTTCTAGAATCCTTCTCTTTGCAGGCGTTATGTTGTGCGCATTACTCAGCTTTGGCTTTGGCTTTGGCGTGTCTATCCCGAGCGCCTTTGCTGGTGAGAGTGCAAATGCGACAAATAAAGCGCTGGTTACAGATGGTGCAGCTAGTGTTAGTGATGTAGCTGACGCAACAAGTAAATCTGTTGCCACAACAAGCGAGGCTGCCAGCGCATCAATTGAGAGTAGCGCAGAAAATACCGCAGCAGAAAGCGCGAGCGCAACAGACGCTACTGCAAAAGATGCAAGCTCAACTACAGAAAACAGCACCACAACCTCTTCAGAAGCAGAGCAAACCACCACCACAGATTCAACTGCGACTTCAACCACGACAACAGCCACAACAGGCACAACAGACACAACAGCCACAACATCAACCGCCGCCACAACAACAACATCAACCGCCGCAACAACCACAACATCAACCGCCGCAACAACCACAACAACAACAGCCGCAACAACCACAACAACCGCCGCAAAAACCACAACAACCGCCGCAAAAACAGCAGCCACAACCACATCTAAAACAGAACTAGAGCGCAAACTCCCAGCAGGTAGCAAGCGCGTAACCAACATAAGCACTACAAAATGGTATCGCTTAGCAGCCTCTGCAGGAAATAGCGTGTGCTTAGATGTTGCAGGTGGCTCAACTGATTGGGATGCAACTATTCAACTTTGGCAAAGGAATTTACAATTGCCTCAGCTTTGGAGATTTGAATCTGCAGGAAATGGATACTATTTTTTGCGTAATGCTCAAAATGACAAATATTTAGATGTCAAGGATGGCTCTAAAAAAAGTGGTGCGCGTGTGCGTATGTGGGGTATAAATAAAAGCTATGCTCAGCAATGGGCAGTTTATAAGCATAAGGACGGCTCGTATTCTTTAGTAAACCGCGCTTCTGGTTTAGCTCTTGACATGGCAGGTGGCAAAACCAAAAACGGAACTGCTATAAGACAATGGAGTCTTAACTTTTGGTCAGGTCAGCGTTTTGTCCTTATGCGTCAATTTAGCTTTATTAAAGAAGGAACTTATTCTATTTGGAGCGTGTGTTCTGGCAAATATGTTGATGTTGCTGGCAATTGCATAGAAGACGGCACCAATATACATATTTGGAGCGGCAATGGCACTCTTGCCCAGAAGTTTTATTTTGAAAACGTTGCAGAAAATACTTACCGTGTTCAGTCATTGCTAACAGGTCATTTTATGGTAAATGACCATGGCAATGTTGATATACAAAACTGGGCCAAAGGCGATGGTCCTTTGTGGATTCCAGAGATTTATGGCGGTCATCTTATTTTGCATGCAAAAGGCATTGGCAAGGTGCTAGATGTTAGAGGAGGCGCATCTAAATCTGGTACCAATGTTCAAACCTATAAGCGCAATAGGACAAAAGCTCAGCTTTTTAGTCTTGTTGCAACTTCGGATTTTTGGGGTGGCGTTTACTTTATAGATCAAGCAAGTGATTGGACCAAAGTGGTTGATATTGAATCAGAAGCTTGGCTTGATAGCTCGTGGGATTGTGGGGCAAATGCCGTACTTTGGACAGCCACAGGAGCAGCCAATCAACGCTTTGATTTTAGGTGTGTAGAAAACAATATCTATGAGATATATTGTGTCCGTTCAGGACTTGCGTTAGATGTCGCAGAGGGTAACTGGCACGGACGTGTTCGCCAATGGGAACCAAATCATAGCGCATCGCAAAGATGGCTTATTAGCTGGAACAAAAAAAAGCGCCATTATGAAATAAGATCAATGTTACAGGTAAACGGTCTTGCGCTGGATGTCTCAGAAGGCAGAATTGCAGATGGTACTGCCATACAATGCTGGGATAGAAATTACTGTAATGCTCAAGGCTGGCTTTTTAATAGGACTGTCTGGGTTGATGATCCACGACCAATACGCATACCTCAAGACCAGCAAGATATGATGAACGTGGCAAATGGATTTTCTTCGAGCACAGGCTGGCTCATTTTGACAAACTTGAGCACTTGTCGTGTGGGTGTTTTTACTGGCGGGCAAGGCAATTGGAATCTCATTAACTACATGACTTGTAGTCCTGGAGCATATAGCTCTCCAACTGTTACAGGTGTCTATAGTGTTACAGGCCACGTGTTCTCTTTTGGATCAGGATACACTTGCTGGTACGCTACGCAGTTCTATGGAAACTACCTGTTCCACTCTGTGCTTTATAACCCAGGTTCAATGTCAGATGTCCAAGATGGGCGTTTGGGCGAACACCTCTCTCACGGCTGTGTTCGTCTTGCTCTAGAAGATGCTCGTTGGATTTATTACGAGGTTCCAAACGGCACGACGGTCTATAATTATTGGTGATGATTATCGGTGATAGTGTGCAAACTGAAGGAGCTACGCAGCCCAAAGCACTATGCGGTTAGAAGGCACTGTGCAGCCTTTAAGACATTGCGCCGTTCAAAACACTATGCAATTTAAGGATATTATGCAGCTCAAAGATAATATGAATTCTGAAAACACACATAAGCATGCAGAGGCTATTGTAGATGACTCTGCTCTAGATAATAAAGATTCCGATGCAGCCCAAGGTACAGAACTTGCAGCTGAAAAGCAAAAAGATCAAACCTTGGCTTCTCGCATTGGTACTTATAATTCTATGAGAAAAAGCGCTAATAGCGCACGTCAAGTCCTTAAAGGCTCACAAAGAGAGCTTGAAAAACTTAGTCAAGATTTAAAGCACAGGCAAAACATTCTAGATAATTACGATCAAATTATTGGCGAACACACTGCAGCATTGACGCAAGCGCAGAGCTCACAGGCAGCAAGCCAACAAGAGCAGACCTCATTGCAAGAAAGGTTAAAGAGCACCAAAAAAGAACTTGAGCAGACAAAAGCCAAAAATAAAAGCGAGCTAGAGCCGTTTTTATCGAGCGAAGATGAGGCAAAGCGTGTCGTGCGCGTACAAGAAAAAGAGCTTGCTAAATTGCAGCGTGAGCGCGATACATACGCAAAGGCGCTTTATGATATCAAACGCAAGGCTGAAGAGCGCGGGAGCGGGCGAGGTCCAGAATATGATAGCGCGCTTGAAAAAAATAACGCAAAGATGCAAGAGGTGGAACAAGCCCATGTCAAGCTAGGGGAGTTGCGCAATGCTCATTCTCAGAGCAAGGCAGCACTTGAGAGCAAGCAAACAGAAATCTCTGAAGAGCAAAAGCCACTTTATGAGGCAGTTGAAAATTTGCAGTCTCGCATTAAGGGCGAAAAACGTAATATCTCTAGGCAAGAAAAGTTTATTGCAGATGCTCAAAGTGCTTTAAATGAGGCAAACGAGATTCATTCAGACCCGCAGGTAACAGCTGATTTAAGGCAAAAGGTTCAAGAGCTTGAGCAAGCAGTTGATGAGCAGCAAGAGCGTTATTCTAACCTTAAAGAACAAGTGCAAGATGCTGCCAAAAAGGCACACATTGGAAAGCTTGTTGCTGGTGGCATTGTTGTCTTGGTTGCAATAATTGCCATCGTGATTATCGTCTTATTTGCTGGTCGCTAGTTTTTGCTGGTAGCTAGTTATTTGATTCAAGATTTCTGTCGCAGTTTTGGTCGCTAGTTTTTACTGATAGCCAGCTGTTTTGGCTTTGCTGGCTTTTTGGCTTTGCTGGTCTCTAGTTTAGTTGCTAGCCACTGTGGGACCACGCCATTATGCTAGTCGCCATCTCA
>CAVEKR010000013.1:9478-13071 GCA_963616365.1 Bacteroidaceae bacterium | reverse complement strand
TTATGACCTCAAAGACTTATGACCCCAAACGCCAATAACCTGCAAAAACTTGCGATTTCTAAGAACCCATAACCTGCAAAAACATATAACCTGCACCAATTTTTTGCAAAAGCACGCTATCATCTTACAAAACTGAATTATCTTACAAAGTTGAAACCAAATTTTGCGAGGACGCGCTATCATTTTTAGCGTACTTCGACCTTAAAAGACATAAAAACTAGGACATAATTTAAACCAAAGGAGAACACATGAGCTGGAATCACAAAATGCCATCTAATCCAAAAGTTGCTGTTTGCGGCGCCACAGGCGTTGTTGGCAGAGAAATGTTAAAAGTCCTTGAGCAGCGCAAATTTCCAGCGCAAAGCGTGCGCGCTCTTGCATCTGCGCGCTCGGCGGGCAGCACACTTGACTTTAATGGCGTAAAAATCACCGTTGAAGAAATGACCGATGAATCTTTCCAAGATGTCGACATTGCCCTGTTCAGCGCTGGTGCATCTGTGTCAAAAAAGTTCCGCGACGCTGCCACAAGCGCAGGAGCTGTGATGATAGACAATTCCAGCGCCTTTAGGCAGGACAAAGACGTTCCGCTTGTAGTGCCAGAGGTCAACGCTCATGACTTAAGCTGGCACAACGGCGTCATTGCTAACCCAAATTGCTCAACTATCGAGATGGTTGTTCCACTAAAAACACTGGCAGACGCTGCAGGCGGCATCAAACGCATTGTGGTTTCGACCTATCAGGCGGCAAGCGGCGCGGGCGTGGCTGCCATGAACGAGCTCTACAACCAAACGCGCGAGTTTTTGGACAAAAAACCGCTCACTATCAGCGCTTTTAGCGACCAAATTGCCTTTAACGTCATCCCGCACATTGACGTGCCAGTCGAGGACGATTATTACAAAGAAGAATGGAAAATGGTCGTTGAGACAAAGAAAATTTTCGGCGACGACACAATAGAAGTGGCGCCCACCTGCGTGCGCGTTCCCGTGCTGCGCTGCCACGCAGAATCCATAAATGTTGAGTTTAACAAGGACATTTCTGCAGATAAGGCGCGTGAGATTTTGGCGAACACCCCAGGCGTTTGCGTAGAAGATGACTGCGCAAACCTGCTCTATCCAATGCCAGGTCTAAAGCAGGGCACAGACGACATCTTTGTTGGGCGCATTCGCCCAGATAGAACCGTTGAGCACGGCTTGGCTTTATGGCTTGTCATGGATCAAATCCGCAAAGGCGCTGCTCTAAACGCTGTGCAAATCGCAGAGGCGCTGCTCCCTTAATCTAATTTGTTTGGCGAACACCCTGCTACTGACCTTAGTTTTTACTTTAGCTACCCAGCAGGGTGTTCGCCATTATTAGGGCGTTCGTCACTATTGTGGTGTTCGCCATTATAATTGAGGGCAAACTCAAGCAGTGCATCGCGATTATTTTCTAGCTTTCCATCACAAACTGCCTGCAAGCACACCTTTAGGCAAGCCCCCAACTCAGGGCTGGGGCTAATTCCAGCTGCCATCAAGTCGCGGCCGTTTATGGCAAGATCTTTCATGCCAAAAACATTCATGCTGCTCACGACCTCTTCAAAAAAGCTCTGATACTTGTCCATATTGGCAAGGGCTTCTGGCACTTCTTTTGGATTGAGCGCAGAAATATCACAGCGGTGAACCGTTAAAATTTCTTGCACCGTCTCTTGCCCAAATTGCGCCGCAGGCCTGCCTTTGTGGTTGGCAAATTTGCATCGTGGTAGCGAATGAGCAGCTCAATATGCTTGGCTTCTTTTTGAGGGAGGCGCATTTTTTTAGCCATTTTATGAAAAATGTCTGCGCCAACCTCGCGATGATTATAAAAATGTCCCTGCCCGTCTTCTCCAATAAAAAAGCAGTCAGGCTTTCCAATGTCGTGAAACAACATGGTATAGCGCAAAATTACCTGCTCGGGCGCAAAGCTTGCAGAGCGCACCATATGCTCCCAAACATTATAGATGTGATGGGAATTTTGCTGGTCAAAGCCTATACAGCTTTTGATTTCTGGGATAAATACCGCGAGCACATCTGCATAATTAAGCAAAACATCAACCATGTGCTTGCCGCAGATTAGACGACGCAACTCCGCTTGAATGCGCTCTGCAGCAATCTGTTTGAGCAGGTCTTTATCTGTGTGGAGCGCCTCACCCATGCTCGGTTCAATTTCAAAACCGTATGTGGCTGCAAAACGCAGGGCGCGCATAATTCGCAGGGCGTCTTCTGAAAAACGCTCGTGAGCATCTCCGACGCTGCGCAATAAATTATTGGCAAGGTCAATTTGACCGCCAGCTATATCAACCAGCCCGCGCGTTGGACTATAAGCAATGGCGTTCATGGTAAAATCGCGTCGTTGCAGGTCAGCACCTATGTCTTTAATAAATGTAACGCCGTCTGGGTGGCGACCATCGCTGTAAGTGGACTCGGCACGAAAAGTTGTTATCTCATAAGGCTGTTTGTTGACAATGGCGCTCACTGTGCCATGAGCAATCCCTGTTTCTATACAGGTAATACCTGCGTCTTGCAGGGTTTTTTGCACTTGCTCAGGGAGAGCTGCCGTGGTAATGTCCCAGTCGTGTGGCACTAGACCTGCTAAAACATCGCGGATGCAGCCCCCAACAACATAGCTTTCAAAACCTGCTTGCTCAAGTATGTCAAGCAGGCGTTTTGCAGGCTCTGGCATAGCTTTTTCTATGCTGGCTTCTATGTTTTTGCTTGGTTTCATGTCTATTAAAATCTTTCGCCGCTTTCGCTCTAGCGACGGCGCATTCTGTGTCAGCGCCTTTTATAACGTCTCTGCATACTGTTTTACACGCTCCTACCAGCGTCTTTCCGTATGCCTTTCCATTTTCCCATCAGCGCCTTTCACAACATCTCGCTAGTTTCTTTACATGCGACGCCACTTTGTAAGACGGTGTTCGACAACATCAAAAATCTCATAAATTACAACGCCGAGCACGGCAAAAAGCACCATACCAGCGAACATTTGCTCATATTCTAGCAGACTATAAGAATGCATGATAAAATAGCCCAGCCCACCGCTCGAACCAGCCATACTCTCTGCAATAAACAAAATCGCCACAGAAACACCGCAGGTCACACGCAGCCCCGTAAACAGGTCGGGCAACGTCGCGGGAACAATCGCGTGCGCAAAAATCTGCCCCTTGCTAGCCCCCAAAGAGCGCATGGACACAATCGCACCTTGCGGCACATTTTTAGCGGCATCGCGCATAGTAACTATGAGCTGGAAAAATACCACGATGGCAATAAGGATTATCTTTGTCTGCCCGCCAAGCCCAAAAAGGATAAAAAGCACTGGTAGGAGTACTATTTTTGGAAAGGGATACAAAATATAGAGCACGGGGCCAAAAATCGCATCGGCATGTTTTGAGCGCCCCAAAAAAAGCCCTGCTGGCACGCCCAAAATTGCCCCGATTGCAAGCCCGAGCAATAAGCGAACGGTTGAAACTCCAAGCTCAGGGAGCATTTTTGGCATGTTTTCTACAAGGGCAGGCCAAGTTGCTAGCGGTGTTGGTAATGCTGGCGAACACACTGCTAGAGCGCAAAGCCACCAAAGCACGA
>CAVEKR010000013.1:4360-9298 GCA_963616365.1 Bacteroidaceae bacterium | reverse complement strand
CGCAGAGTCCGCACGCGCTCAAAAAAGAGCGAATCTTCACGCCAGCTGTTGCTACCAACCTGCGGATTTTCTAGTACCTCTACTACTGTTCCTGGGCGAGCGCTCATAACAAAAATACGCTGTCCCAAAAATACTGCTTCTTCAATAGAGTGCGTGACCAGCACTTGAGTATAATTTTGACGCTGCCATAACTTAAGCAGCAAATCTTGCATTTGTTCGCGCAAAAGCGCGTCAAGAGCAGAAAGCGGCTCGTCCATGAGCAGCAATTTTGCATCAAGTGCCAAACTGCGCGCCAAAGCCAAGCGCTGCTTCATACCACCAGAAAGAGCATTTGGATAGCTGTCTGCAAAATCTTTAAGCCCCACAGCCTCAAGTGCTCCAAGTGTTTTTTCTCGCCGCTCATTAGCTGGAGTTTTTCGCAGCTTTAAGCCAAGTTCTGCATTTGCATAAACGCTCTTCCAAGGCAGTAAACCAAAATCTTGCAAGATAAGCGCTGTATCTTTGCGCGGCTCTTCTATCAAATCTCCCTGCACTTTAACTGTGCCAGCTGTTGGAAACAGCAAGCCTGCTGCCATTTTTAGGGTGCTAGATTTTCCACAGCCAGAAGGACCGATGATTGCAACGGATTCACCTTGTGCTACTTCTAAATTAAGGTCTTGAACTGCGCAAATGGTACTTAAATTGGCTGACTTTTTTTCAGGATTACACCCTGCCTCTGTTGGGTTTTTTGGGGAATTACACGCTACTCCCGCTGCCTTGCTTTTTGCATTAGTACTATCACTGGAATCAACGTCAGCGCTGGTAGCGCTAGCAGCAAAGCGAGTGTGGTGTTCGCCATAAACTAGAGAAACATCTTTAAAAAGGAGTGCGGGATTCATCGTGGTTTTTGTCATTGGCTTTGCCGCAAGCTATCTTGAACTGCCCGAATTTGAAACGCTGGAGCTAAGGGGAACAATGCCAGCGTGCAACGCCGCAGAACCGCACATAAAAGAGTTTACCGTAACCTGCTCAAGGCCTACTTCTTCAAAAAGCGCAGCTAGTTGCTCCTTTGACAAAAATTCCTGCGTGCTCTCATAGAGCCACTCATATTCCTTATGCAGGGATTTTCCGCCACCAAGCAAGGTCATGATGTGCTTATAATAAAATTGATAAAACGGGCGAACAAGCTTGTTATCAGGCACAGAAGCATCCAAGCAAGCGACTATTCCGAGCTCGCGCGTTACGCGCTTCATCTGCTCGAGCACCACCTTATAATCTGGGGTGTTGCGCAGACCAAAGCTGATGACGGCTGCGTCAAAAACGTCGTCGTCAAAGGGCAGGTCCATGGCGTTACCATTTATGAGCATGACGTTGTTTAGCCTGGCAGTGCGCCTTGCTGCAACTTCAAGCATGCTCTCAGAAAAATCAAGGCCGACTACCAGCACGTCTTCGTGTTCACGAGCGATGTGTTCTGTGATGTCTCCTGTTCCGCAGCAGACATCAAGAATCATGCCTACACGGGTATTGCGGGTTTTGTCGTTGATGGGGTGTTTAGCAGGGGATTTATCATCGTTTGCTTTGTGACTGCTGCTGGGACGTTTTTCAGAAGTATTATTGCCACGACCGCTGGGGTGTTTTTCAGAAGTATTGTTGTCGCAACCGCTAAGGTGTTTTTCAGAGTTATTATTGCCACAACCGCTGGGGTGTTCGCCAAAATTGCCACAACCACTAGGGTGTTCGCCAAAATTTGCGTCGCAAACTTCATAAGGCACTTGACAAGCAGAAATGGCAATTTTTTCTAGGCAATGCTTCCAACTAGAATGCAAACCTAGACTAATGCGATTATTTGCCGCATCGTAGTTTTGCGCAATGCTCTCAAACACATCATGTACGTGCTCTTTTGCCATATTTGCATCCTTTCTTTTAGTAAAACGCATCCTTAAAAGTTCGTCTTCAAAAAAACTCGCCGCCTGTCCCAAAAACCGCAGCCCAAAAACTGAAACCCAAGAGCTTAACCCAAAAAAGCAGCTCCTGGGCTTATGAATACATACATCATAGCTAAAATATATCCGCCGTTAATAAACAAGTTTGCCTTATTTATAGACGCCATGCTCAAACCCCTTGCTGCCATATCAAGCGGCGAGCTCAAAACAGCAGAAATTGAGCCAGCGCCAAAAATCAAAGTGATAATTAGCACCCAAAAGCCAGCATTAAAAAACCAAAAAGCGCAATGCAGCACCAATGCCAGCCAAAAAATCACAAAAATGCAGTAGAGCACCCTAGCTCGCTTGCGTCCCAAAAGCACAGAAAGCGTGTGCCTACCAGCGGGTTTATCGCGCTCGATGTCGCAAGTATTTTGCGTTGCCATAATCAAGGCAATCCCAATAACAAAGGGGAGCACGCATACAAAAAACGGCTGAACGCTGCCAGCGCTGCTTGCAAATGGAGCAAATGCGCCGCTTATGGTATTGCTCCATAAATCAAGCCAATTGCCTTGAGTAAAAAGTGCAGCTAGACCATCATGCTGTACAAGAGAAACTAAGGAGTCGCTGTGCGTGGTAAAGCCCTCAAAAACAAAGAGGTCTGCCAGCGGAATTAAAAGCCCCATCACAACGCCGCTTACAATCTCTCCAAGCGGCAAATAAGAAATTGGCAGCTTGGCGTTGGAATAAATAACTACAACAACAGCTCCAATAATCCCAATAACAAGCGGAATGAGCGTTTGTGCAATAATGCAACAAGCGACTCCGCAAATAGCTGCTATAAGCATTTCTACCAGCGCTAATGCAAGAACGTGTTTTGGATTTAAGTGGTTAAAAACTAGGACAGCATCGCTTGGGTCATCGCAATTCTGCAGCGTGTCAGTGCCTTTTTTGAAATCTGCCCAATCGTTTAGGGTGTTCACCGCCGATTGTGCAAAAACTGCCACAGCCAAAAGCAGACACCAAAGCGCTGGACTAAAAGCACAGCCAGCCAAAATGGCGAACAACCCGCCAAAAATTGTCGGCAAAATTGAAGGTCCTGGCCAAGTATGCGGCGCTGCAAGGCGCAGGCACATGATTGGGGTCAGGCGCTCGTATGCGGCAGGGATGGTGGAGGCGTCTTTGCTAGGGGCGCTGTCAGGAGAAGCGTCCCCGCCAGGGACACCTGCGCTAGAGGCGTCTGCGTTGGAAGAGATTTCCCCACTGGCATCTCCCGTGCCAGCACCGCCAAAAGCCCCCGCGCCAGCAGAAGCCCCCGCGCCAGCAGAAGCTCCCCCGCCAGAAGTAACGTCATCTACCTGCACGACTAGCCAATCTCAAACGTGCCATCGGTTTCGTCATACTCCACTGTCTCGTTAAGATAGCCCTTTTGAGTCATCCACTCAATTTGAGGCTGAATAAGAGCAGCTGGCGGATAGGCACTTTGATTACCATCAGAAGCCAAAGGATAAGTGCTAATTGGATAAGTATCAGCAATTGTCTCATTCAAGTTTGCTTTTTCTACCAGCAAAGAGCGATACTCTTCTGGAGAAGCATTGATAAGCTCAGCTGCCTCATCCCATACAGCACGCAAGTTTTTTAGCTGGTCAGCATGGATTTTATCTGAACGAGAGATAATCACAGACTGCGAAATATTTTCCCCCTCAGTATCAATTGCAAGAATTTTCATGCCATTTGCCTGCCCTAAATAAAGCAAAGACGCAGGTAGAGCCGCTGCAACAATTTGCCCTTCTGCAAGCAGAGCATACCTGTCTGACAGGCTTGCAACTTCTTCTTTAGGGATTGCCGAAGAATCAAAACCTTCCTGCCTGCACAGCATATCAAAAACATATTCTGGCACGGTATTAGCAGCAACACCCACACCTTCTGAGCTGTCAAGCTGCGTCATCTCTTTAAGCGTCGTAAAACGAACCTTCGGACTAGCCAAAACACCAAAAGCGCCTTGAGAAGCCTCGGTGCCCAAAGAAATCCAATCCATGCGCACCTTGACACCACTAACAGCAAGTTTAACGCTGCGCATTGGGTCGGTCATGGCAAGTTGAACATCACCAGAAGTAATAGCTGCGCTTAGCGCTTGAGCAGACTCAAAGATTTGGATTTCTGCTTGCACGTTATGTTTAGCGAACACCCCGTCGCGTTCTGCCACCCAAAAAGGCAGCAAGTCTTCTGTTGGCATAGAGCCTATTACAATCTTTGCATCAGAACAAGCACTCAAGCTGCCAAAAGCACAAGCCCCTGCAGCAAATGCTGCAGCAGTGCTAATAAACGAACGTCTAGTGATTGAATTTTCCATGTTAACCTCGTCTAATCCTTAATAATATATTCCATAGTATAATCGTTCATCTGGTATCCGCCACCAACATCTGTGTCAACTTCTCCAGTCTTCACAAAGCCCATATGCTCGTAGCGCTCCCAGCTGGCGCTATTATTTCTATCGCAGGTAAGCGTTATCTTTTTCAAGCCCAACTCGCGCGCACGCTGCAAAACAAAGTTAAACTCTTGGCGACCATAACCTTTGCCCCTAGCCTCTTTGAGCAGGTAAAGTTTGCTCAAAAATAGCGCGTCGTCTTGTTGAACAATGCCAATAAAACCAATGTTTTTTCCATCGGCTTGGGCAAAATAAAATTCATAGCCCTCATCTGCAATCTCGCGCGTAAGCACCTCGATAGAAAGCATGTGTTTAAGCAGGTGGTCAAGTTTATCGGGAGTAAGCATGCTCGGAAAATACTCACGCCAAATTGTCTCTGCCAAATTTGCAAGTTCTGCAATATGCTCAGGCTCCTTAATCGGAACCATTTTCAAATCAGCCATCTAAGCTCCTTTTTTATCTTTTTATAAGCGCACTTTGCGATGCGCGTAATCCATATACATAAAAATTGCTGCTCTAAAGCTGCCTTAAGCAAAACACCTCAAGAGCGCGCTAAAGTTAGTCTAAGGGCTGCTCCCTAAAATTACCTTAAGGCGCGTCAAAAACTAC
>CAVEKR010000013.1:0-4120 GCA_963616365.1 Bacteroidaceae bacterium | reverse complement strand
GTGGGGACATGCTCCAGAATCCAGCAAACAACAAGCAGGGCGTTCGCCATAAAAAACCCCACAAGCCCGTGTGGTGTTCGCCATAAAAATGCAGGCAAGCCCGTGTGGTGTTCGCCAAAAAACTAAAGCGCTAGACCACAAGACCCGCTTTTTGCTTAGCAATGAGCCCGTTTAACCTGCGGATTTCGCAGATAACAAAGACCGAACAGAAAGCAATCGAGAGCGCATCTGTTACGGGAAACGCTAGGCAGAAACTGAAAAGCGGCGATACGCCTGGAAAAATTGCAGGAATAACCGCTGGTAGAATAAAGTATAAGGGCAGCTGAAACACTATTTGGCGTGTTACGGACATGATTGACGATTTGAGCGGCTGCCCTGTTGCTTGAAAATAATTCGAGCCGTTTATTTGTACCCAGATAAGCGGTATGAGTATGGTGCAGACTTTGAGCGTTTCGACTGAAAAACGCATGAGGTTTTCTTCCACGCCAAACATTCCCATTAGCTGTTCTGGCCAGATGTGCACCACGGCAAAAAGCGCAACAAGCACAGCAGCAGAAACAGCAAATACCAGATAAAGCGTCTTTTTTACGCGCTCGTATTTGCGCGCGCCAACGTTAAAGCCCAAGATTGGCTGGGCAGAAATTGATATGCCAATAGCAGGGAAAATAGAAAACATCACGATTTTCATCACAACGCCAATGCTTGCCAGCGCACCATCTGTTCCAATTGGATCTGCAGCTCCCAAAATTGCGAGCTGAAAATTTCCAACCATCTGATTGATGGCAGCGGCGCATTGTAAGGCAAAAGGCGCTAGCCCCAAAGCCAAAATTCGCAAGCAGAGTTTGGAATCAAATTTCATGCAAGATAGCCGCAGGTGGAATGGGGCGTTTTTGTTCAAGGTAAAAAACCACATGACCCAAACAGAAGAGATTGCCTGACCCAAAATGGTTGCAGTCGCAGAACCTGCGACTCCCCAACCAAACACGATAACAAAAAGATAGTTAAGTGCCACGCAAGCGACAGTTCCAAGAGATGCTGTTGCAAGCGCAATATAGGGCGCACCTGCGGTTCTAATAAAGTTGTTTATGCCAAAAGCGATGTTGTTGAACAGGCAGCCAAAAGAAATAATCTGCATAAAAAGCCTTGCATATGGCAAGGTCTCGTCACTTGCACCTGCAAGGCGCAAAATCGGATCAAGGCAAAACGCTGCAAAAAGAGCAATGATTATGGCTTCTGCAATGATTATTAGAAAGGTGTTTCCCAGCGCTTTTTCTGCTTGCTTGTGCTTGCCTTCTCCAAGCAAAATGGCGCATAGCGCGTTTCCGCCCGCGCCTGCAAGCATACAAATTGCCAAGAGAATGGTCATGAGCGGCGTTGCCACAGTGGTTGCCGCAAGACCAATTTTTCCCATGGCTTGCCCCAAAAACACAGAGTCAATGACATTGTAGAGCGCATTCAAGACAACGGCTGCAACAGCAGGAACACCAAACTCAAAAAGCAATTTACCCAAAGGAGCTGTTCCAAGACGTGCTACCTTTGGGTCAATCGTTTGTTTAGAGTTGTTATTTTGCTCTTTTAGTTTTGTCTCTTCTAGCTCTGTTTTTTCTAGTTCAGTTTCTTGCTCAGCTTCTTGCGCTTGTGTTTCTTTTAGCGCTACCTCTTGCGCTTTTGCCTCTTGTGGTTTTGTATTTTGTTCCTCTTTTGACCTCTTGCTGAAAACCATCAGCTTATGCGACCGCCTTTTTTGCAATCTCGCACAAATCGGCAAACCCTTGAGGGTCTTCGATTGCCATGTTAGACAAAACCTTGCGGTCAAGCTGGATACCAGCCTCTTTTAGACCGTGCATAAACACAGAATAAGAAAGTCCATTAATACGAGCACCTGCATTAATGCGGGTAATCCACAAGCGTCTAATCTCACGCTTTTTGTTCCTACGGTCACGATATGCATATTGCAAAGAGTGTTGTACCTGCTCTTTTGCAGCACGATATTGACGAGATTTTGCTCCATAATAACCCTTTGCTCTTACAAAAAGGGTACGACGCTTTTTCTTTGCATTAACTGCTCGTTTTACACGCGACATTATATATCAGCTCCTTTGTTGTTCGCTAAAAATCGTATACTCAAATTTGGCGTTCGGCTTGTTTGTTTTGCCGTGGTGGCACACTATGATTTCGACCTACCGTGGCGTTCGCCACCTACTGTAACGGTCAATCCACCGTGGTGTTCGCCATAATTCTAAGAAAAGCCCTGGCCCCTAGGCGGGCAGCCCTAAAGACCACCAACCCCTAGGCGGGCAGCCCTAAAAGCCGCCAAACACAAAGCCCCTAGGCAATCCCCAGCTGCTTCTTTACTGTTTCTGCATCGGCAGAAGTAACAGCGGCGTCCTTGCGAAAGTTGCGCTTACGCTTTGGGGACTTTTTCTCTAAAATGTGGTTATGATATGCTTTTGCACGCATAACTTTTCCTGTACGTGTTACACGAAAGCGTTTTGCAGCGCCTCTATGCGTTTTCATCTTTGGCATCGTCTTCAACTCCTTCTTGTTGCTTGTTGCCTTTACTAGCAGGTTTTTTTCTTGCTTCGGGTGTTGGCGAAATAAGCATATGCATATTGCGCCCTTCCATTTTTGGTTTTTGCTCAACAACAGCCAAGCCTTTAAGGTCATCGGCTAGGCGCTCCAAAATGCTCAAGCCCTGCTCAGGGTGAGCCATCTCACGCCCACGAAACATAATAGTTATCTTGACCTTGGCGCCTTTGCCCAAAAAGCGGAGAACGTGCCCTTTTTTGGTCTCGTAGTCTCCAACATCAATTTTTGGACGAAACTTCATCTCTTTAATGGCAATCTTGGTCTGATTTTTACGCGCCTTTTTTGCCTTGACCGCCATCTCGTACTTGAACTTGCCATAATCCATAATGCGACACACAGGTGGGTCTGCATTAGGCGCAATTTCAACCAAATCAAGCTTTTGGTCAAGCGCTATCTTTTGAGCCTGCCTATTCGCAAAAATGCCCAGCTGACTACCATCTACGCCAATAAGGCGCACTTGAGGTGCACGAATTTCATCGTTTACCCGTGACTCTTGCGTGGCTATTGTACATCGCCTCCAAAATAAAACCCGTCGAGCCAAAAGCAGCGACGGGCACAAAGACAAACAAACATTGCTTGAGTATTACTTTGTAACCTGACGACTGGCTTTTAACTCAAAACTACCGTCGTTGAGGTGGAAGAACGCCCTCTAAAAGAGCTGCTCAAAAAGCAAAACCTCAAGGGAACTGCTAAGAAAAGCAGGACTTCAAAGGAGCTGCTAAGAAAAGCAAAACTCCCAAAGAGAAGGCTCTTCGCTTCAAACACAAAGAAGTATTATACACATTTCCAGCGCGCGCTGCAAGCACTTTTTTCAATTTTTTTGGCGAACACCCCGCTGGCTTGTGTCGTTTTAATGACGAACACCACGCTGCCTTGCACACCTTTTTAATAGCGAACGCCCGTGGTGTTCAACATGCATATCTAGCTGGCAAGCGCCCGTGGTGTTCGGCAGTATAGATTTAAGAGATGTCATGGTTGGGTTGATTAAAGGGGTATAGCTGGTTTGCCATGAAGTCAGAAATCACGACGTTGCGCATTACTTTGTTGGAAATTTCTTTGAAGTCTATTTTAGAAAGGGCATTTGGCTTTGTTGTTTTATAGTAATACCCCATATAGTTGTCACCAAGTTCAGAAATCCACGAAGACCCATTATTGCTTGTAGCTAATGCCTCGTCATTAGAGTAAAAAGTTACGCCTGTATAAGCAAGTGACGTGTCACCTAGATGATACAAGTACGAGGTCTGAGCAATGTATGTGCAATCAAGTTCATCCTTAAAAGCTAGCAAAACATACACTTTTAACTCGTCGTCTTTTATGATTAAATGCGCTGCGGCAGCATCAAAAACACCAGCAACAAGGGCGCTGGCATCAAGAGTAGCAACATTAGATGCGCCAGCATCAAAAGTGTTGCTATCATCAGAAACACCAAGGTCAGAAGTGTCAGTATCAGAATCATTAGAATCAGAAACGCCAAGACCAGAAGCACCAGAACCAAGAGCACTGGCATCAAGGACACTAAAGTCAACGCTGC
>CAVEKR010000012.1:9379-13229 GCA_963616365.1 Bacteroidaceae bacterium | reverse complement strand
TGATGCCAACCCCGAGCTTATGTGCAGCCCTGAGCAGCGCGAAGGCATGTATCACAAAATCAGAGAATATCGCGCCAAAACAAAGGCAATATTTCCCATGGACTTTCAAAATGACGGGCAATTTACTCAAGGTTGCATTGCAGGTGGAAGGCGCTATTTGCACATCAATGCGGCAGGAGACATTGACCCGTGCGTATTTGTACACTTTAGCGATTCTAATATTCATGAGGTATCGCTGCTGGATGCCTTGCGCGCGCCACTTTTCCAAGCTTATCATGACGAACAACCCTTTAACGACAATATGTTGCGTCCATGTCCATTTTTGGAAAATCCTGATGCTTTGCGAGAACTTGTCAAAGAAACAGGAGCGCATTCGTCTAACTTAGAGGCAGTAGAAACTGTCGATGATCTATGCGATAGATGTAAAGAATACGCTGCTAGATGGAAGCCTTGCGCTGAAGACTTATGGGAAAAAGATCACAAAATGGGCGAGTTTAGCCATTAAGACTACTGGGGTGTTCGCCATAAAAAGAAAAGGAAGATTATGTTTGATAAACCAGCAGGAGCTGCTCAAATTAGGAACGTTCCAAAAGAGGTTCGTTGCTATGAGCGCATTACAAGCATTGAGTTTATAGAAAAAGGACCACTTTACGAACTGCCAAGATCAATTGCTTATAAGCAAACAGAAGATGGCGCTATGGTGCGTACCTGCTATAACGATGGCAGCACTTTTGATGACAAGCTCACAAAGGCGCAGGCTCAAACATATATTGAAAGGCTTGATGAGCGTTCTTTGTTTGACCTTGATTATTCTTATAGACCGATAGAAAAATTTAGCTTAGATTCACATATTTGGCGCATTAAGGTGGAGTTTAGCCCAAATGAGGACGGCTCAAAAGTGCCTGACTACATCTCAGAAGGCGATGAGGGTTTTCCTGATTGCTACGAAAAGCTTACCTATGAGCTAATGCTTTTGGATGAATATTGGAATTGCTTAGCTGATAACGAATAGGCAATGTTGGAGAATTGGGTTCATTTTTAGGTTAATGGCGTGCCCCATAGTGGTGGCGGCGTTTTTGATGGCGAACACCACGTGAGCAGCACAAGTAAGCGCTCTTTCAGAGAAGCTTAAAACAGCCGACACTTTTCAGTAGCGATATGTGAACACAGCCTTTGCTTTTCGTGTAGGAATAATGAGGTGCAAACACTAGCGTTAGAATAGTGCGTGAGAGTTTATACGCCTGCAATTTGGGAAAGGTGTTCGCGCTAGTGGTCGAGCACGTTGGAAAAAAGCGCCGCAAAGAGGTTGAGTGCGCACTAAGGATGAAGCGTCAGCTAAAAAGTAGCATTGTTATTATGGTTGCTATTTTTTTGCTTGGAGTTGTTGCAGTTGGCGGCACCTCTTTGTTGACTTTATTTGGATATATTGCACAAGATAATATTGTTGCACAAATTATTCCGCTCATAACAGCTATTTTAGTGGTAGTTTATTTAGGGCAGCGTCTTCATGCGTGGTTTGTGCTAAAAGGTGATTATCAAAAGCAATGCAATAAGTTTAATATCACAGATGAAGACATGCAAAATTGTCGTGCAAAGAAAAAATAAAAAATAGAAAGGTCAAAAAATGACAGCTCAAGAAGGCGGTTGCGGTAGCGACTATTCCATCAATCCGCAAAACGATGGTCCAAAACTTAACGAGAATTCCCACATCAAACACATTGTTGCCATTGCTTCTGGCAAAGGCGGCGTGGGTAAAACCCTAACAACTTCTCTCATTGCTTGCGAGCTTGCACGCCGTGGCTTTGAGGTCGGCATTTTGGATGCAGACATTACAGGACCATCTATTCCTCGCTCTTTTGGTGTTCATGAGCCACCTTCCATTGACGAGAACGATAAATTGCTCCCAACGCAGACAAAGTCAGGTGTTTATATTGTCTCTACTAATATGCTTACCAGCGACGAGGCTCAGCCATTTTTGTGGAGAGGTCCTGTTCTAAATAGCATCTTGAACCAATTTTACAGCGATGTTGTTTGGGGCGAGCTTGACTATTTGCTAATTGACATGCCTCCTGGCACAGGCGATGTTCCTATGACAATCTATCAGCAGTTTTCTTTGGATGGCGCTATTATCGTTACGGCCCCTCAAGTGCTGGTCAACATGATTGTAGAAAAAGCCATTCGCATGACAGACGTTATGAAAGTTCCTGTTTTGGGGCTGGTAGAAAACATGTCTTACTTTGAGTGCCCAGACTGCGGCAACAAGCATGAGATATTTGGCAAGTCTGAGGTAGAAAAAATCGCTGCCAATAAAAATATCGACGCTTGGGCAAAAGGTCCGATTGTTCCAAAAACTGCACAGCTTGTGGATGAGGGCAAGGTTGATGAGGTCGATGCAGACTGGCTAGCACCTGTTGTTGATAAGCTTGCAAGCCTAGAAGATTAAACAAGCCTAGAAGATTAAATCTATGACAAAAAATAATATGGCGAACACCCGTGGCGCTTCTAAAAGTTCTCTTGGAAGCGCTCCAAAAGTGCCTGAATACGAACTTACTTCTTATGATCCTGTAGACATAGAAGTTAAGCAGCATACTTTATCTGATGAAGACTTAGAAGAGGCATTGCAAGAACAAATCAGCAGTATGTCTCTTGATTTAGTTGAATCTAATAGAACTGAAGTTAATGCCAAAGACATCTTAAAACTCAACTTAGAAATTTCTCAAAACGGAGAAATTCTCAAAAACCTTTCTTCTGATGACAGACTTTATATGATGGGCGATAACTTTATGCCCATAGGTTTTGAACGCGGCCTTTTTGGCATGAAGGTAGGTCAGCTCAAAGAATTTGACTTTGACGGCACAATCGGCACCCCACCTGTCCAAACACTGGGGTCAGACTTGAGTGCTGCAGGCGCGGGAGCAGCGGAAACACTGGGGTCAGACTTGAGTGCAGCGGGCGCGGCTGCTGCGGATGCAGCGGGGTCAGACTTGAGTGCTACGGGCGCAGGAGCAGCGGAAACACTGGGGTCAGACTTGAATGTAAACGCGGATGCAGCGGGGTCAGACTTGAGTGCTGAAGCAAATACAGTGGGGTCAGACCTGAATGTTTTTGCAGGTGAGGGCTCTTGTTTTCATGCAAAGGTTGAGGTGCTTGCTGTGATGGAGCATAGCCGCCCAGAGATTAATGATGAATGGGTTGCAAAAAATATGCCCTTTTATAAGAGCGCTGAGGAGTTCCGTCAAAAAACGCGTGAAGAGATTGAAAGTCATATGCGCAATATTTCTGAAAACGATGCTTGGTATTTGTCTGTGCAAAAACTTAGCGAACGTTTTCAAGGCACTATCGATGATTATTTTTATGAGACAACAAGAGATGAGTTGCAAAAAGGCTTTGAGGCGCAGGCAAAAGCACAAGGACTTGACATGCAAGATTATCTAGGTATGCAAGGCATGAATGAAAAAGAATACAACATGATGCTCATGATGGAAGTGCGCGATACCTTGGTGCAAGGATATTCTTTGGATGCTTGGGCGCGCCACTATAATATTGAACCTACACAAAAAGATATTGAAGATTTAGCAGATATGATGTCTCAAGGTCATGGAAAGGAGTTTTTGGAGGAACAAAAAAAGGAAGACCCAGAGCTTGAGTCTATGCAAATAGCTGCTAGGCGCTTTGCAGCTAATAAAGACTTGGTAAAGCGTTCCCTAAAATCTTCTTCTAAACATTCATAAACATTATTTGTCTGTATCGGCGTGTTCGCCATCATTATCAGCATTTATATCCAAAATGACGGCGTATAAATCTTCGGCTACCTGCTTGGGGACACCAGGAACCGCCTCTATGTCTTCAA
>CAVEKR010000012.1:3810-8953 GCA_963616365.1 Bacteroidaceae bacterium | reverse complement strand
AATCGTTGCTTTCTCCAAAATCTTGCCTAATCTTAAAGCGCCTGTACTGGGATTTGTCTGGTCTGCCAGCGTTAAACACCACCATCGAAGCAACTGAATAATTGCCATGTATGGTCGAAATATCAAAGCACTCAATCCTCATGGGGGGCTTTGGGAGTGCTAACGCGCTTTCTAACTGCAGCAACGCAAGGTCGATGCGTTCTTCGTCATAGCGAGTGCGCACTTTAAAGCGCATTAGGGCATGTTTTGCATTAAGGGCTGCCATCTTCAAAAGCTCATGCTTGGCGCCGCGCTGAGGGATTACTATGTGCACTTTTGCGTTATGAGAAGAGTTGAGCCTTGTCGTCAACCAATTTTCAAGCGGGCGGCTCATGTCTTGGGGCAGGGCATTTTCAAGTATGACCTCGTGCGGGAGCTGCTGCGTAGAGCCATAATAGCGGCTCAAAAATTGACTGACAAATTCATCGCTATCAATGTCAAGACCCTTATCTAAAATAAAGTCATTAGAAATTATAATGCGACCTTCTCGTATGACGAACACATGGGCAGATCCAATCGTCTCTTCTCTAAAAAAGCCGATTGCATCTGCGTTTAAGTCCTGCTCAAGCACTGCTTTTTGCTTTTCTTGCAAAGCTTGAATGGCTTGAAGCCTATCGCGTGTTCGCGCTGCTTTTTCAAAGTCAAGATTGTTGGCTGCCTTATTCATTTCATCTTCTAGCTGGCGCTTAAACTCATCTCGAGACCCAGATAAAAAGCGCTCGACAGCATCTACGTGCTCTTTGTATTCTTCAGCAGAAATTGCACCACAACAAGGCCCCAAGCCCTTTCCAATATGAAAATCAAAACAGGCTTTATCATCTTCGCTTGGCATTTTACCTGCTTCAATCTTTCTTTTCATGGTTCTGTATTGAGCACAGCTCACCTGACAAATTGGTACAATTCGCCTTAATGTGTCAATTGTTTCTCTCGCAGCTTTTGCATCTGTGTATGGACCAAAATATCGCGTTTCTTTTTTGTGCTTTTCGCGCGTGTACTTGATGGCAGGAAACATGTCTCCTTTGGTGATGGCAATGTATGGATAGCTTTTATTGTCGCGATAATCCACATTAAAAGGAGGGTGGTATTGCTGGATGAGGTTTTTTTCTAAAACAAGCGATTCGGTTTCGTTATCAACGACAATGTAATCAAAGCTTGCTACCTGCTGCATCATCAACGGGATTTTTAAGCGTTCATCAGCACCTGTGACATATTGCGTCATTCTAGAGCGCAAATCTATTGCTTTTCCCACATATAGTATTTTGCCTTGGGCATCTTTCCACAAATAGCAGCCTGGCTTTTTGGGGACAGACTTAAGCTGTTCGCGGATGTGGGGGAGTTCTTTTTCACTCATGAGCGTTCACTGTTGTGGTCGCCGCTGGGGTGTTCGCCATTATGATTATCTGAAGCCCCCTGCTCGCCGCCTTTATCACTGGGGTGTTCGCCACCCTTAGCACCCTTAGCACTATTAGTGCTCCTAGCAGCCGCTTTTTTAGCGCGCGCGACGCTGCCTTTGTCTTGGCCCAGCCTGTTTGACTTGGTGTGCTGCAGGACGGGCCCAAAAAGGCCGAGGTAGTGAATGATTATCGCAGAGGCAACGAGCAGCGCAATCAAGAGGAGGTATTTCATGACGCCCTCAATGCTCCAAAGCATGGTGGCGCCCACGCACAAAAGGGCAGTCCAGGCATAGATTACGAGCACGGCTTTTTTTTGCGAGAAGCCGCGGCGCAGCAGGCGATGGTGAATGTGACCTGTGTCTGGCTGATCAATCCGCTGGTGGCCTCGTAGGCGGCGGATTATGGCAGAAAGCGTGTCGATTACGGGCACGCCTGCAATAACAATGGGCACTGCCATAGAAGTTACAGAGCTAAAGCGCGTAGCACCAAGCAGGCTCACCGTGCCAAGCATCATGCCAATGAGCAGGCTTCCAGAGTCGCCCATAAAAATTGATGCGGGGTTGAAGTTGTAGAACAAAAAGCCAACGCAAATGCCGACCAAAATAATCGCCACAAGAGCGGCGTCGTTTTTTGTCAGACCGACCGTTAGCACAAAAAGGCTGAGCGCAGAAATTCCTGTGATTCCTGCAGCTAGACCATCAAGGCCATCAATTAGGTTGATGATATTTGCGAAAGCGACCAAATAAATTATGGTTATGGGGTATGCCCAAATTCCAAGGCTTGTAACCGTGTTTGAAAATGGAATCTTGAAGTTTGAAAAAAGCGTTCCCGAAAAAACTATGATACAAGCTGCAAGTATCTGACCTGCAAATTTAACCCAAGGCGGCAGCGATTTAACGTCGTCGATAACCCCAATAAGAGTAATGCAGGCAAGCCCTGCCAAAACCCCAAGCAGCTGACCATTAAAAACGCCGTTTACTATGATTGGACCTTCCCAAAGTCCTAGATAATCAAAGACGTATTCCACCAAAAGCGCAGCTACAACCCCTGCAAACATGGCAAGTCCGCCCATGCGCGGCACGACTGTCTTGTTGACCCGCCTGCCCCCAGGGCGGTCCACAATGTCGTGCTTGATTGCAAATTTCCTGACAATGGGCACAAGTAATGCAGTCGTGGTTAAAGCCACGGCAAAAGTAATAAGATAGTGCCACCAAGTAAGCATGTATCTAGTTTAGCGCTAAACTCGCTGCGGGGGCACGCCAAAAACAAACTCACACCAAAAACTAAGATACTCTTGAGCGCTCGTGGACGCTCGATGGGCGCTCTATGGGCGCTCTATGGGCGCTCGAACGCGCGGGCGCGCGAGCACTCAGGTCTGACCCCGCGAGCACTCAGGTCTGACCCCAGTGTTTGTGCTGCTTACAGCCCCTATACATTCAGGTCTCCGTACACTTAGGTCTGACCCTAGTGCTTTTAATGGCGAACACCCGTGGTGTTGCGACGTTGTGGTGGGCGAACACCCTGCGAGCATTCAGGTCTGAGCACTCAGGTCTGACCCCAGTGTTTGCGCTGCTTACAGCCCCCGTACATTCAGGTCTGACCCCAGTGCTTATGAAGTCTGACCCCAGTGTTTGCGCTGCTAGAATGTGGTAAAATAGTCAAGCTGGCGTGGTGTTCGCCATAAAACTAAGATACAGCGTTAATATGCGCACTATATACTGCTATACTATTGAAAAGAATTGTTGAAAGAGCTGCTGAGCGTTTTAAGAAGCGTTTTAAGAAGCGCCATTAAGCGCCGCTAAAAGCGCTTGCAAGATAAAAGGAAAGGTAAAGGCCGTGTTTGACCTTGTAGTAATAACTGGCATGTCTGGTGCGGGGCGCACCGAGGCGGTGCACACATTTGAAGACATCGGGTATTTTTGCATAGACAATTTGCCGCCTAGTTTGCTTGGCAATTTGGTGTCTTTGGCGCAGCTTGGCACAGAAAACGCGCGTCAGCTGGCCGTTGTGTGCGACTTGCGTTCGAGCAATTTTTCTGGAACGCTTGAAGATGAGCTGGCAAAACTTTCTGCTCAAGGTGTCTCTTATTGCGTGATTTTTCTTGACTCAAACGACGCTTCTTTGCTGTCTAGATATAAAGCAAACAGGCGGCGACACCCCATGGCAGTAGATGGGGCTTCTATCAGCCAAGGAATTGCTCGCGAACGCGCTGCGCTCCAAGAAATCAAACAAAACGCAGATTATGTTATAGACACCTCGGGCATTCGCACTCAGCAGATGCGCGATAAAATTCGCACGCTTTTTGGTGGAGAAAACTCTGTTGGTGGCATGAGCGTTTCGGTTTATTCTTTTGGATTTAAGCATGCGGCAGCTCAAGACGCAGACATTGTTATGGACGTGCGCTTTTTGCCAAACCCATATTACGAGCCTGAGCTGCGCGAAAAGACGGGTCTTGACACAAGCGTTAGAGATTATGTGATGAACAACCCAGAGACAAAACGCTTTTGCGATTCGTGGTTTTTGCTGCTTGACACTGTTATGCCAGGATATGTGGCAGAAGGCAAGCAATATTTGACCATAGCCATTGGCTGCACTGGTGGTCAGCATAGAAGCGTCGCCATTGCTGCAGCTACGGGCCGCTATCTTGCGCAGGCAGGTTATCAAGTCGTTACTTCTCACAGAGATCTTGCTTTGGCAGAGAAGGGGCAGAAGGCGAAAAAGATGAAGCCTCCTGCGAGTGTGGGTTGCGGCGCGGAAGAGGCGGCTGCCGCTCACGCAGAGTCTGCTGCGAGCACAGAAGGGGAGCCTGTCGCGAGCACGGATTGCGGCGCGGACAATCTTGCCGCGAACATAAACCGCACCTCAACAGAAGACTCAACAGAGGCTTCAGCAGAAACCCCAGCAAAAACCCCAGCAGAAGGGAGCCAAAAATGACGCGCACAAAAGCTGTGGTCATTGGCGGAGGCACTGGAGCTCCAGTTTCTATTCGCACCCTGCTTGACATGGGTTGCGAGGTGTCTTCCATTGTTTCTATGGTCGATGACGGTGGTTCAACTGGGATTTTGCGCGAACGCGGCGGGGTTATCCCCCCAGGCGATGTTCGCAAATGCCTTTGTGCCATGTCAGCAAATTACGACGGCATTGTGGCAAATATGTTTAGGCATCGCTTTGATTATTTGGACAATCACTCGCTTGGCAATTTGATTTTAACGGCGCTTGCAGAAGAGACCCATTCGTTTCCTGATGCAATTGCTGTGTGCGAGGACTTGCTGGTGGCGCGCGGGCATGTGTACCCTTCTACCTTGGGAGATGTCACCTTATCTGGCATGACTTGCGAAGAAGAAATGCTCGAAGGCCAAGCCGTCATTGGAGATGCGCCTGCGGCTATGCGCTATGTTACGCTAGACCCAGTTAACGTTCCTGCATATCCTGCTGCTTTAAAGGCAATCCGCGAGGCAAACCTCATAGTGCTAGGTCCTGGCTCGCTTTTTACCTCGATTATTCCAAATTTGCTGGTGCCTGGCGTCATTGAGGCAATTGATGAGGCAAGAAACCGTGCAGTAGATAGGGCATACACGGTGTTTGTTTGCAGCTTGGCAGACATGCAAGGGGAGACTTGGGGCATGGACTGCTTTGATCACGTGAGTTCGCTTTTGCGCCACGGCATGAGAGAAAAGCTCGACATCGCGCTCATTCACCAAAACCCAAAG
>CAVEKR010000012.1:0-3468 GCA_963616365.1 Bacteroidaceae bacterium | reverse complement strand
ATATAAAGGTAAGAGTTTTATAAAGGCGAGTTTTTATTCATGTCATTTACCGCACAAGTAAAAGAAGAGTTGGCGCGCGTTTTTCCTATGTGCAAAAACTGCGAAAAAGCAGAGCTTGCGGCGCTCGTGCGCATTGTTGGCACTTTGACTATCAGCGCAAAAGCGCCCCGCATTGAGGCCGCCACAGAAACGGCTTGCGTGGCACGGAACATGATTCAGCTGCTACATGGGGTGTATGGCTTAAAAACGGAGCTCACAGTGCGCAGAAGCAAGTTGCACAAGGCGCATAATTTTTTGATTACTGTTCCAGCTCAGCGGGGGCTAAAGGCAGCTTTGCAAGATTTAGGGCTTTTGGCAATGCCTGATGGCGAACACCAGAATAGTTCGCAGCAAAAACAAGGACCGCAAGCAGCTGGGGCGCAGACAGACAAATCATTGCTGGCTAGGGCGCAGGCAGGCAATCCGCAGCCAGCGCTGGCGCAGGTAAAAACCCCGCAAGAAACGCAGGCAGGCAACCCGCAAGCAAGCAATCCGCAGGCAAGCAACCCGCAAGCAGGGCAAGCAGGCAATTTGCAAACTTCCCAGCCATTTTCTGCAGAAATGCTCAAAAACAAGTGCTGCGCAGGAGCTTTTTTGCGTGGAGCATTTTTGGCAGGCGGATATCTTGCAGACCCAAAGGGGAACTTTCATTTTGAGTTGGTTTGCCAAAGCGAAGAGTTAGCAGAGATGTTCATTCAAATTATGAATGAGCACAATATTCCTGCCAAAAAAACCCGCAGGTACAATATGCAGGTGGTTTATCTAAAAAGCGCAGAACCGATAATTTCTTTTTTGGCTTTTGCGGGCGCTACAAATAGCGCTGCCGTGTTAGAAAACGCGCGCATGGTAAAAAGCGTTCGCAATGACACAAACAGAAAAGTCAATGCAGAAATCGCTAATCAAAAAAAGGCTAGCGCGGCGTCGCTAAAGCAAATCATGCAGATAAAGCACATAATTCAGACCAAAGGCCTTGACAGCATTCCAGAAAACTTGCAAGAAGTGGCGCTGCTGCGCCTGCGATATCCAGATGCGTCCATCAAAGAACTCGGCCAATTTGCCGACCCTCCTCTTTCCAAAAACGCTGTCTATCACCGGCTTTCTCGCATTCAAAACCTCGCAGAAGTAATATAAATACTAGTAATAAGGGCGGGCGAACACCCCGCGAGCACTGGGGTCAGACCTGAGTGCACAGCTATGTGAAGCTGCACAAACACTGGGGTCAGACCTGAGTGTTTAGACCTGAGTGTTTGGGTCTTTATAGGTTTTGCGTAAATAGGAATGCTTTGGAATAAAGGTATCAACCGTGCATGAATAAATATCGCATGTTCTAGCTGCCTCAGACACTTTATGCAGATAAATTCCTGGCATATTATGCGCTAGCGCTATATCATCGCCATCTTCTTCAGATAGCCCTCTTTCTTCAAAAAGCTTTTTTTGCCCTTCATCAGTGAAATTTATCCAAACAAGATCTTTTATTTCAATAGAAATGCAGCTTCTGTGCGGAGCTAAAATCTCTATAGTTTCTCCTTCAAGAACCTTATTTCTGCATCTAAAGTAAAGGGTGAATTTAGAAGCGCCATCATTACTGTAAGTATGGTTGCCAACAGAATCGTTGCCGCCACCGCTGGCATCGTTAAAAGCAGTGTGGTGTTCGCCATTATAATTATCGCAGCCGTCAGCGTTGCCGCCGCCGCCATTATTCTCAGAGCAAGGAGCGCAAAACAGCACGTCGCCGATGTGGCGAGCGCCTTGAATGTAGCCTTCGCAATCGTTTGCTTGAGTGGCAGGCCCAAAGAAAAACCCTGTTGAATACGGGCGATGAGAGATTTTGTGGAGCTCTGTATTTGCAAGCGCGATATTGCCGCCGCAAAGTGCGTTTTTGTACGCGCCAACAACGCTTGCCACGTAAAACGCCTTCTTGTTTCTGCCCTCGATTTTTATCGAGTTAACCCCAGCGCGCGCAAGCGCATCCAAGTGCTCAATCATGTTCAAATCCTGCGCGTTCATGATGTATGTGCCGCGCGCGTCTTCTTCTATTGGAAAATGCAAGCCCGGGCGGTTTTCCTCCTCAAGCGTATAGTGCGGAGCAGGGTGGCTTTCTTTTTCAGGTGCCGCCGCCTTTTCTGTCGCCTTTTCCGCTGCCGCCTCTTCCGCCGCCCCCTCTTTTTCTACCGCCTTTTCTGCCGCCGCCTCCTGCACTTCTTCTTCAAGCGTATACTTCCATCTACACGATTGTGCGCAGTTTCCTTTATTTGCCGAACGCCCTGCTAGATAGGCGCTTATCAAACACCTGCCAGAGACCGCCATGCACATGGCTCCATGAACAAAAACTTCCAGCTCTAGTTCAGTTGGAATTTTTTTGCGCATTGCGGCAATTTCTTCAAGGCTCATTTCGCGAGCACAAACAATGCGTTTAGCTCCCATTTCATAAAAAGCATTTGCGCATTCTGCGTTAGATACGCTAAATTGCGTACTAATGTGAATGTCTGTGTGTGGCGCGTATTTTTGCGCCAGCTTAAAAGCCCCCAAATCAGAAATAATCAGCCCATCAACGCCATTGCAATCAAGAAACTCAAGGTATTTAGGCAGCTCAGCGATGTCGCTATCATGCATAAAGATGTTGCAGGCAACATAGAGCTTTACATTGTGGCTATGCGCAAAATGTATGGCGCTGATAAGGTGTTCGCCATTAAAATTGTGAGCGCGCGCCCTCATTCCAAAGCGCTCACCCGCAATATATACCGCATCGGCTCCAAAATAAACAGCCGCTTTTAGCTGGTCCATTCCTCCAGCAGGCGCTAAAAGCTCCATTTTTGATGTGGGCGCTCCTTGGGCAGGCGCCTCCTCAGCAGACGCCTCCTTAACGGACACCCCCTCAGCAGGCATTTCTCTAGCAGACATCGCAAGTCCAATATTTTTCATCATTTACCACTTTCTAGTTTTTTGATATCATTGTTTTTGTGTATTCTATCATTTTTGCGCTGCTAGCCAGCATGAAATGTTGAACATGCAAATTGTGTCGTCTGTCTAAAACAAAAAGCTGGTTGCAAATGTAAATGAAACACTGGGGGCGTGGACATTTACGTTGTATGCCTAAAAGTCAATTTGAGTGTCTGGAATATGGGGTTCATCTCACATTCACTTAATAACCTGCAAAAAAGCCCCACTGTTCAAAAGAACAGCATGGGGCTTTTCTTTGCACAAAACACCTAGGGTGTTCGCCATTATTTAGCTGCGATTAATCGTATTGGGTTAGGTTGTATTCTTCGACGAGCTTCATGATGGAAGCCTTATAAGAGCTGCCTGTGGCATATCCTCCTGCAACCAAAATGTCGCAACATCTGCTGATATTTGTCTCGCCGACAATTCCAGCATACAGCTTGCCTGAGCTGCCAGAAGTGCGGTTTGCAAGGTATGCCGAGTGGTCCT
>CAVEKR010000011.1:5486-13764 GCA_963616365.1 Bacteroidaceae bacterium | reverse complement strand
GTATTTTGAGTTTGACTTGTTATCGTCTGCAAGCAGCAAAATGGAATTGTTTTTACCACACAGCGCAGCACCAGCTAGCGCGTCTTGATAACCTGTTGCACAAGCAACACCAACGTTTGAAGCGCTCATGCCTTCTGCCAAAGCAAAGTTTGCAATTTTACTAGAGGTTGTGTAGGCGCTGCCTCCTGCAAGGCGCTCAGCTCCCGTTACTTTGCCTTCTACTGCCGCAGATACAGCTCCAGTGCCACCGACAATTAAGGTGCGGCTAAAGCTGCCATTATTGATAAAGCTTTGCACAGAGCCGCGAATATCTTTTGTACCCTTATCTGTCAAAAATATTGGAGCATGTTTTGAATAAGCGTATGGAGCAATTGAGAGCGCGTCTTGGAAAGAATCCAAGGTAGCAACTATTGCATCTGTGCCCCAAGTAGTGCCTCCTGTATTGGCAACATCGCTGCCCCATTTATAAACTGCTGTTGCAGTTGTAGTTGCTGTGCCTCCTGCAATACGCGTAACGTTTTCGATATTGCTAAGCGCTTTGATTGCAGCTTCTACATCACTAGATACAGCAGATGTTCCGCCAACAATTACAGCTTTCTTGACGCCTTTGTTTACCAGCAGGTTTTTGGTTACGCCAGAAAGCTCATTAGAAGGCGTTAAAAGCACGGGGGCATTGCTTAAAAGACCAGCCAAGGCAGAGGCGCTTAAAGCATCTTGGTAGCCTTGAGAGGTGGCAATAATGGCATACTCTGATGTATCCCAGCCTTCATTGACAATGGCTTTCATGGTGGTTAAAGAAGAACCACCAGCTAAGCGCGACAATGTAATCCACTTTGCATAAAGCACCATATCATTTGCTGGCATGATTTCTGTTGCAAAGTCAAATTGAATGCTGCAAGCAGCATCTTTGTACCAGCCTCCAAAAGTATAGTCTTGATCTGTTGGGTCGCTGCTTGGCTGTGTAATTGGGGCTTCGTACTTAATTGCTTCTTGTGCAGGAGATGTGCCGTGCCCTTGCACATCAAAGCTCAAATTATAGCTACTACGTGCATATTTAATTTCTATGACAGTTGAGCCATCTCCAGCAATTGGCAGCTGCACTATCTCTGAAACACTAGGAGAGGTAAAGCCCTCATAACTTTTGGCTTGTGCTTGCGTGCTTGTGCCTGTCGTGCCAAAAGGAGTAGTATCAATTTCTGTAAGGCTTTCTGGATATGTGCCATCAAGGGCTTCTCTCATGTGCTTTATGCTGTATTTTGTGTCAGGGCTCGCGCTCCATGTGGCTTCAAAAGTCTTATCGCCATAAGAGCCCGTTGGAATCTCTGTGACTTGAGTGCCACTTTGCGCACCGCCTTCATACCAGCCATCAAAAGTGTATCCAGGCTTTATGGCATCTTGTAGCACAATTGTGTCGCTTTCTATACTGTATTCTGTTTGAGTGTTCGGGTTTGTTGCCTCATCAATATTTGTGTATGTGATTGAATATTTGATTGTCTCCCACCTTGCATAAAGTGTGATATTTCCTGTCGAACAATCTGGTGCAATTGATGAGATTTGCGTTCCCCAATCCGCATCTTGAGCTCCATCCTTACTCCACCAACCTAAAAAGTTGTAGGCAAACCTTGTGGGTTCAGCAAAAGAATCAACGCCAACTCCATATATCCAAGTATCAGGATTAGAATCATCATTTTGTCCGCCATTTAGCACGTAGTTAATGCTGCCTCTCAATTTTGCATAAAGTGTAACATTGGAGGTAATCTCTGTATCAAAGTCAAATTCGTTGCTAAAGGCTTCATCAGTGTACCAGCCTTCAAAGACAAAACCGTCCCTCATTGGATCTTGTGGCTTTACTGCCTTTGAACCTTCTGGGATTCTTTGCGTTTCAATATCTGTGCCGCCATTTGAGTTAAATTCAACTTTTGGATCCAGCTTGGTTGCATATGCCTTGACGCAATAATTATCAAGCAAAAACTCTCCGTACGAAACAGTAATGCTTGCCGTTTTTAGCTCTTCCCATGTATTGTTAGTAGGTGAAAAATAAAAACTTTCTTGGTCATTTATTATTGCATTCGTTTCAAAGAGAGTAGTTTGAACTCCTGGCGCTGTCTCTGATGTTGCTTTTTTTAAACTAATAGATTGAGGTGCGCAATAATCTCCATCATCGCTTTGCTGCGATATCCAAATTGCGTATTTTTCGCCCACATCAAGTTCTACAGGAGTTTCAAGCTTTATACTTGCAAAACCTTCGTAATCACTTGAGTATGTGCCTTGAGCAGCAGGACTATCAAGAGAGCCTTGCACATCAGAAGGAGTTGTTGCATCGCTTTTGAGCTTGTAAATTTTATAGTTAAGCGTTTTACCTTCTGAACAATAATATGTTCCAATATTATGAAGCACTTGGTTTTTTGATGCTGTATACATGTTTGAATACCATTGAGCTGGGACAGGCTGTGCACCATAAGGGAAAACATCTTGAGCATCTACATAGTCATATTGATCGATAATTTCGTTTTGTGGGTCAAGATATTGTTCGTCATAATCTGAAACATCGTAAGCATATGTTGTGGCATCGTGTATTGATTGATCATAATATGACAAATAAAGATAACCAGAATCACCCCAGGCATCCCCCCAAGAATTCTTAACGATAAATGCCCCATCTTTGTCAGGCTGATGACCTTCAACAAAGTTGCTTTTTGAATAATTATCATCATAGCCAACTATGCAAACAGCATGATTAGAGTTTTGATAGTCGTAAGTGTATTGTGCATAAGTAGTGCCAGAAATATATTCTCCTCCATAATAATTAGGAGATGCTGCGTAGTAGTTAATTTCTACGGCGTTTCCCTTTGAAAGCTCGGTTTTCATCCTCTCAAGCACTGTCTCGTTTGTAGAAACATACGAGGTTTTGCCTGTTTGATCAGTTGTTGTATTGATCAAAGAACCAAGCCAGCTCCATTTATCCAAGTGGATAAGTGAATACCTTCTTTGATCGCTGGTCAAGGTGGTATTTAATATGGCAGTATCAATTGAGCTTTGAGGAAATTCTATATCCGAATCCTTAGCAAGACCCACTCCAGAAAAAAACAGGAACGGAGCTTGACTTACTGTTCCGCCAAATACAAGCGCATTTTTTGCTTTCAAGACATCATTTGTCCACTTAATCCCTTCTCCTGCTTGAGATACTTCTGTGCCTTGCAATTTTGTGGTATCTGTTGAAAGCGCATCGTAGGCAAAATAGGCAGTCTGAAATGCGGAATAGCTAAGACTTGCATTTGTTTTACGGGAGTTTGCAATGCTAATCTCGCTTGCAGCATTTGCAGAAAATGCCCAGCATGCTCCTGTGTTGCCCTGGTCTTTAAGAGAAGTCACCCTGTTTATGCCATCTAAGTTTCTCAAATCTACTTTGCTTGGAAGATTGCTATTTGAAAGCTTATTAAAAGGAGAAGCTTGGTCATTTGCTTGGTCATTTGCTTGGCCGTTCGTTTGCTCGTTTGCTTGCGTATTTGAGCTGTCCTCTACATTGTATGAAATGTCAGATCTATCAAAGATGCGAAATATATTGCCGCTTGCGGCTGCTTGTGAGGCCTCTTCAGCTGGGACAATGCGCCCAGGGGCGTTTTGCTCAAAGCTTGATTGGGTATCTGTGCTCGCGTTTTCTGTTGTGTTTGCGTCTGCTGCGCTCGTGTCTTTTGCTGTGGCGTCTGTGGCGTCTGTATTTTCTGTGCTCGCGCCTTCTGTTGCGGCTGTTGCGTTTAGTTCTGCAGTGCTTGTGTCCGCGTTTGTATTTGAGCTGCCTTCAGTCGCGTTTGCAAAGTTAAAGTTGCAAATTCCAAAAACAAAGCAAAGCGCAAAAAGGGACGTCAAGACGCATAAAATGGGCTTTGAGCTTTGCTTTGCCTTCTTCTTGTTGCTAGGTGCAAATTTCCTACTTTGACCTGCATTTTTCTTATCTAGCTTTTTCATAGTTCAACCCTCTTTTTCTTTTCTCTTTTTCATGACGAACGCCACACTGGTAGTAGCGCTTTTTCATGACGAACGCCACACGAGCAGTGGCGCTTATTATGGCGTGCTTCCACACGAGTAGCGGCGCTTTTATACGGCGAACACTACACGAGCAGTGGCGTTCTTTTTCATGACGTGCCTCATAAGGTAGCACTATTTTATAATGGCGTGCCCCCACACGTGTGTTCGCCATTATAATGCACACAAACACTCTAAATGTTACGAGTGTAAAAGTATAGAAAGCTACTTCATTTCTTCTTTAACAGCAGCTACTCTACCAAATAACCTCTTAAGCCCAATCGGCTTGCTCTTTGGTTTTTCCTCTTTTACGGGGGTGAGCTCGTGTGCTATGGATTTGCTCATCCACTCAGATAGTTCTTTGCCGCTAAGACCTTGAGAGAGCAAGAACGCAATTTTTGCATAAGTTGCCTCTAGGGTCATGTCGCTTGCGCCAGTTGCACCAGCTTTGGCGATTGCATCGCCTGTCTTATAATGACCTGCTAGCACAACGTTTTGCTGACATTGCGAACTAATAATAACAGGGCAGCCTGCCTTGATAACCTTCTCAAAAACAGCAATAATTTCTGGGGTCGTAGGGATGTTTCCTACGCCATAGGCTCGCAGCAAAACAGCCTCTGGCGTAGGCGTAAGCATTGCTTCAAGGCGCTTAGCGCTAATGCCAGGAGCCACATCTATAACTGCAATGTCGCAGTTCTTGTATTTTTTGGGGTCAGCCCATCCAATTGCCTTATGTATTTGTGGAAACCATCTCCACGGAGCACCAGTTAAAGCCACAGGGGACGTTGCTGGGCACTCAAAAGCCTCAAAAGCCCAAGAAGAGCGCTTTGTAACGCGCGAGCCCCAAAACAAATGGTGTCCAAAAAACAGGGTTACACCTTGTGCTTTGCCACTTAGCGCTGCATTTATAGCACCTGTAACATTTGAAGTTGCATCGCTTTCAATCAAACCTAAGGGCAGCTGAGAGCCTGTCAAGATGACGGGCTTTTTAAAGTCGCATAAAGCATAGCTTAAAGCTGCAGAAGTATATGCCATGGTATCTGTACCATGCAAAACCACAAAAGCGTCTGCCTCGTCTTTGTGCGCCCATAAGTCATCTATGATGTCTTGCCAATTTTGAGGCGTAGCATTAGCAGAGTCAATCAAAGGAGAAAGCTCTGTAAAGCTGATGTCTTCTTCGTGCAGTTGTGTGGCTTTAAGCGTGTGAAAAAGCCAGCCTTTTAAGTCTGCGCCAGGCACTAAACCTTGCGGAGAGTCTATCATGCCGATAGTTCCGCCAGCATATGTTATGTGGATACGCATTATTTTTCACCGCCGTTGTCGGAGTCGTCGCCTTCTGTGCAGCTGCAAGTATCAGCGTCAGCCGAGCTGCCGTCTTCTGCGCAGCCACAGCCACCGTGGTGTTCGCCATCCTTACTAGCGTCCTTATCAGCTTCTTCATCGCCATCAAGCATGTTGTCCATAAGGTCGCCCCTGATGCGTCCGCGAACATAGAACCAGCCTGCAAACATCAAAGCTGCCACGATAACAAAGAGCAGCAAGGTCCACCTGCCAGACGGGTCTGTAAGGTTGGATAGCACTACAAAGGCAAAAAAGGCGATTGCCAGATAGTTTGTAAAAGGAGCGCCTGGCATGCGATACGTTCCGCGCTTTTCTTCTCCCTTTTTGCATTTGCGCAAAAACGCGAGGTGCGTTATCAAGATCATAATCCAAGTGCCTGCAATGCCGATACCAGCCAAATTCATGATTATGTTGAATGCATCTTCAGGTAGCGCCGCATTCAAAACCACGCCCAAAAGACCAAGCGCTGCGGTAATCATAATTCCGCCAGATGGAACGTTGTGCTTGTTCATGCGCTTTGCAAATTTAGGACCAGAACCTGCAATTGCCATGGAGCGCAGCGTGCGCCCTGTGGCATAAAGACCAGCGTTGAGCGAAGAAAGCGCAGCTGTAAGGACTACGATTTGGATAATTGTATCTGCATAAGGAACGCCCAAAGAAGCAAAAAATGTAACAAATGGGGATTCGTTTGAAGAATAAGCGGTGTATGGGAGCACCAATGCCATTAAGATTACAGAACCAACATAGAAAACAAAAATGCGGATAATCATAGAATTAATTGCTTTTGGCAAGCGCTTGACAGCGTCTTTGCTAGCCTCACCTGCGGCAACGCCAACCATCTCTGTTCCACCAAAGGCATAAACAACGCCTAAGGTCAGAGCAAATAGCGGCGCTATACCTGCTGGGAGCAGCCCGCCGTGTTCGCTAATATTGCTAATTCCTGCATGACCATCACCCACAGGAGCACCCATGATAATGCAAACAATGGCCACAACCATAAAGGCTACAATCGTTGCAACTTTGATAATGGCAAACCAAAACTCAGCTTCTCCATACATTTTGACGCTCATCAAATTAAGGACGAACACCAGCGCTAATGCAATAAGTGCAATGAGCCATTGCGGGATTGGCACGAAAATTGCCCAATAATGCATGTAAACTGCAACGGCTGTAATATCTGCCATAACGGTGGTTGCCCAGTCTAGAAAAAACATCCAGCCTGTTACATATGCGCCTTTTTCGCCCAAGAATTCGCGAGCATAAGAGACAAACGCCCCAGAAGATGGGCGGCGCACAGACAGTTCGCCCAAAGCACGCACCATGAGGAACGCAAAGATTCCGCAGATGGCATAAGCAAACATCAAGCCTGCACCACCTAGGGCAAGGCGGCCTCCAGCGCCTAAGAATAATCCTGTGCCAATGGAGCCTCCAATGGCGATCATTCCTATGTGGCGGGGTTTGAGCTGCTTGGAATATCCTGCATCTCCTGCGTCTTTGATTTTTGGCGCTGTGCTGCTTGTAGCGGCTGCGTCTGCTGCTGTGCTGCTTGTAGCGGCTGCGGTCGCGTTGCTTGCGGCGGCTGCATTGCTTGCAGTTGCTGCGGATGCGTTGCTTGCTGCGCTTGTGTTTGCAGCGTTTGAGTTTGATGACATATTTTGCCTCGTTTCTTTTAGGTTTTACTTGCTGAAAAAAATTACTTGTGATTATACTCCATTTTGTGCGTTGCATGGTACAGGAGTTTGCTTTTATTCTTCATAAAGCATAATTACAGGGCTTTGCGCAGTTTTTGTTTTATTGGCATTTGGCATGGAGTTCTTGCGCTAAAGTCTCCTTGAAACTAAAACGTTACTATTCAAGTGTATAATAATGCGCTAAATGCACGTGCACAAAAAACGCGCTATTAAATGCGCAAACATAAACTAAGAGCAAAAGAAAGAAGGAAGAGCACATGCCAAACGAGGGCAGCTTTGAGGCTTCAAAAAAACGTAGCGACGAGATTCGCGCAGACTTTAAGGTCAACCCGCAAAAATACATTATGCTAACAGGGGATAGACCAACGGGTCGCTTGCATTTGGGTCATTATTTTGGGACTTTGCAAGGTCGCGTAAAACTTCAAGACGCTGGGATTAAAACCAATATCATCATTGCAGATTATCAAGTAATCACAGATAGAGATAGCACAGAACATATTGCAGACAATGTCTATAACATGCTTATAGATTACATGGCTTGTGGCATTGACCCGCAAAAAACCATGGTGTTCACCCATAGTGCTGTGCCAGAACTAAACCAGCTCATGCTTCCATTTTTATCTTTAGTAAGCGAGGCAGAACTTCAAAGAAACCCAACTGTCAAGGCAGAACAAGAAGCTTCTGGTCATCAGCTAACTGGGCTTCTTTTGACCTATCCCGTGCATCAGGCATGCGATATTTTATTTTGCAAGGGAAACGTTGTTCCTGTTGGAAAAGACCAGCTACCGCATATAGAAATCACACGTACAATTGCAAGACGCTTTAACGAGAGATACGCAAAGGTCTTTAACGAGCCAGAAGGCGTTTTATCAGATGTAATAGAAGTGCCTGGTCTTGATGGGCGCAAAATGTCTAAGAGCTATGGCAATGGAATTTCTTTATCCATGAGTGCAGAAGAAACAGCCAAGCTCATTAAAAAGAGTCCCACGGATTCTGATAGAAATATTACTTATGACCCAGATAATCGTCCAGGGGTATCTGCCCTGCTCACAACTGCTGCTTTATGCACTGGAAGAACACAACAAGACATTGCAGCAGAAATCGGAGATGGCGGCGGTGGAGCGCTCAAAGCCTATGTAACAGAAAGCGTGAACAGCTATTTTGAGCCAATTCGTGCTCGCAGACAAGAGCTTGCCTCAAATATGGATGAGATAAAAGAAATC
>CAVEKR010000011.1:3615-5287 GCA_963616365.1 Bacteroidaceae bacterium | reverse complement strand
TAATCAATAAAAGGTGGCGAAACCTCAAAGAAGATGAAACACTACGAACGCATTATTAGCATCTGTTCATTCTTATTTCTTTTTGTAAACGTTGGTCTTGCGAGCACTTCTTTTGGAGTGTATCAACCATATCTAGCAGCACTTCCAGGCATTGGAGATGCAAGCGCTTCTATGGTTGTAAGCGTGCGCACATTCATGGCGCTAGTTGCAATGTTTTTGGTAAACCGCTGGTATAACCGTGTGGATTGCCGCCTAGGCATTGCACTTGCTTGCTTTTGCACTGGCATTGGCTTTTTGCTCTATTCTTTTGCAAGCACGCTCATAGGTCTTTGCTTTGGCGCTGTTTTTGCAGGTCTTGGCTATGGTCTTGGCGGCTTTGTCGGCATGACTTTGCTCACGGGGCGCTGGTATAACGAACACGTCGGTACAGCCATCGGCTTTGCGTCTTTGGGCAGCGGAATTGCTGGCATGATTATGCCTGCCATCGTTCACACAATCATCGCAAGTTCTAGCTTGAGCTTTGCTTTTATCACAGAAAGCACAATTGCTTTTGTCGTTGGCGTGCTCCAGTTGGTGTTGCTGCGCAATCGCCCCACAGAAATGCACACGCTAATTCATCATCGTACAGAAGAAGAAAAGCAAGCTCAGCGCATGTCCAAGCACAGGCATTTTTGGCATAAGAGGCTGTTTCACCACGGCAAAGAGGTTGAGTTGGCAGGTTTTCATGCCGAACACCACGCTAGAAAAAGAGCCGCTCAAGCCGCTCAAGACCTTGAAAACGCCGCTCAGACTGGGCAAGCTGCAAAAGACTCCACCTGCGATGCCGCTCAAGATTCAGATACTCTTCCAGCTTTTGACGAACACACTATTCAAAATGAGATTCATACTGACGAACACCCCGTCCAAAATACAGACAGTGCTTCTGATGCAAGTAAAGTGGCAACAGACAGCAATACAAGCGTTCAACCTGAGCTTTCTGCAGGGGCGCAGGCGCTTTTAATTCTTGCTTGCGTTTTTGTTGGAATGGTCAGTGTGGGAGGAATGGCTTATATCTCGATTTTGTTTACAAGCTGCGGTTTTGAGGGCAGTTTTGCTGCTTATATGCTCTCTGTTATAGGCATAGCGCTAGCTGCCAGCAAGTTTGGCTCTGGAGAGCTTTTTGACCACATTGGCACACCGCGTGGCACTGCCTGCCTTTTTATTGTGCTTGTTATCTCACTTGTTATGTGCTGCATGGCACCGCTGCAAAATGCAGCCTTAACAACCATAGCTTCTGTTGGCTTTGGTCTTGGTGCAGCTGTTGGTTCTGTGGGAGTTTCTGTTTGGTCCTTAGAGCTTTCTCAGCCCAACACGCGCGCAAAAATGGTCAAGAACCTGCAGATTGGATATGCGGTTGGCGCTTTTTTGGCAGGAACATTTCCTGGCTTCTTGGCTGAAGCCTGCGGCAGCTACGTTCCAACATTTATCATTTTGACTATCACAAGCTCTTTAGCTGGAATTATCATTTTGCTAACCTATGCTCGTTATCGCAAAAAGAAATAACCCCAGCACTAACTAGGAGTTTTGGGCATAATCATGTGTTACAAGCGGGTGTGGTGTTCGCCATGATAAAACACAGCAAGCACAATATTGTGTTTGTGTAACGCATATATTGCATTTTAATGACGAACAC
>CAVEKR010000011.1:0-3494 GCA_963616365.1 Bacteroidaceae bacterium | reverse complement strand
TTTTGCCCAAAAATTTTGATTAGGACTTTAAGACGCTAGAGATATGGGGGCGCAAACATGGTTAATATGGATATTGAATCGCTGGTAATGGGTACTCCGCCGCTGCGTTCTATTGTTACATTGCGCGTAAGCCGCAAAGGTATTCATGATTTTTCTAATGAACAAGTAAAAGAAGATACGGTTTTGCCAATTTGCATGGGCATTTCGGAGAGCTCTGCTATTGCCGCTGCTCTAGAGGACAAAAAATCTAAGCGTCCGCTCACGCACGAGACTGCACATAGGCTTGTTGGCGCTCTTGGCGGCTCGGTTAGTCGCGTTATCATAGATAAAGTAGAAGACGACGTTTTTTATGCCACAATATATTTGCGCTGCCCAAATGGGATGTTTACTCGTGTTGACTCTCGTCCAAGTGACGCTATAGCGCTTGCAATTATTGCAGATGCGCCTTTATTTGTAGAAGATAAGGTGCTTGAGCTGGCTGGCGCTCCACGTTCTCTTTTGATGCCTCAAGCAGAAGAAAACATCGAGCTTGAAGAATTTCACAAGTTTATCGACAATGTAAAGCCTGAGGATTTTCTACCTGATGGCAATGAGCCAAACAACTAGCGCTTACTTGTGCGGCGCGCGTCTTTCCTAAACGATTGGGGCGGGTTGCTGCGCGCCAATCAATTATTAGCGTTCACTCAAAATCTGTTTGACACATACAAGTTTTGTGCATAAAACAAAGATTTCTGCTGCCTGTTTTAGCTCATTTAAGCTGGGATAACTTGGAGCAATGCGAATATTGCTGTCATCAGGGTCATCTCTGTAAGGAAAGGTAGCCCCCGCTGCAGTCAAAGTAACTCCTGCTTCTTTGCAAAGCTCAACAATTTTTTTGGCGCAGCCCTTTGGAACTTGAAAGCTAATAAAATATCCACCGCGCGGAGCTGTCCAAGAACAGCCTTTTATCTGCTCAAGTCCATTTTGCAAAATCTCTAGTACCATCTCAAAACGCGGGCGCAAATGAGTTGCGTGCTTTTCCATCAAAGCCAAAACGCCTGCCTTGTTTTTCAAAAAGCGAACATGTCTAAGCTGATTTATTTTATCTGCAGAAATAGATTGGCAACCATAAGAAACAAGCGCCTCTTCAACATTTGCCTTGCTGCTAATAAATGCACTAATTCCAGCACCTGGAAAAGTAATTTTGCTGGTAGAGCAAAACTCAAACACCATGTCTGGATTGCCGTTTTTTTCACACTCTTTTAAGATATTCAAAACGTGGTCTTGGTTTTTCTCATCTTTTTGCAGGTGGTGAACACAATAAGCGTTATCCCAAAAAATACGAAAATCCTTTGCAGCAGGCTTCAGTCCCGCAAAGCGCCTTACCACATCATTGCTATAGGTATATCCTTGTGGATTGCTATATTGAGGAACACACCAAATGCCTTTTACCTGCTCATTTGTGTTGACATATTTTTCAACTACGTCCATATCTGGACCGTCTTCATGCATGGGGACGCAGATCATCTTTATACCAAAATGCTCACAGATGCTAAAATGCCTATCATATCCAGGGACAGGGCATAAAAAGATGATGTCTTTTTGCGCGTCTGCCATCTGTTTAAACCATGGCGAACACCCCGCAAACCCGCTGGTAATGCCTCGAGAGATGCAATCATACATCAAGGTGAGAGAAGAATTTCCACCAACAATAACTTGTTCAGGGTCAGCATCCACCAAAGAGCCCATAAGCTCGCGGGCTTCAGAAATGCCAGCTAAGCACCCGTAATTTTTTACATCAACGCCATCTTGAGCATGTAAATCTGACTCAGAGCTTAAAACATCAAGCATGGGCAAAACCTCTTCAAGTTGCTCTGCTCCTGGTTTTCCTCGTGCCATATTAAGGCTAAGACCTGCAAGTTTTGCCTCATCAAATTTGCTTTGAAGCTCTTTTTGCAAAGCTTTTAGTTCTTCATCTGTCATTTCATCTAAACTTGCCATTGTTGTTTCCTCTCAAACTTAAATAGTGTGATATATCAAGCGCGGTGCACCAAGCCCCAGCAGGGCGTTTTCTAAGCCACTGTGGTGTTCGCCATTAAACTCTGCCAGCGCACTACCAAGGTGTTCGCCATACTTTATCAAAATCATTTATCCAAAAAGCAGCGCTTCTTCTCCAGCGGGCTGCGGATCGCTTGTCTCAATTTCTCCGCTTTTATTGCGCCTGTAGAGCACATATCCGCTCCAAGCGTGCTCCATGCCGCGCTCTGCAAACTCAAAGAGCAGGGCGGGCTCGCTGGGGGAGTTGTCACTTGTTTGCACCATGCCATCGTAGAGCAACACGTAGCGCTTGCAGTCGTTTTTGAACTCAGCGATTTTTTCGCATGCGGCTCTATAGCATATGTCTGGGGTGTCGTTTTCAAAAAGGAAGAGCTGGGAGCTGCAATCAAGCGCAAGCATGATGGGCAAGACATCTCCTGCCTCCATCATGTCTATTGCAGTTTTAAGCAAAGCTACAGATAACTGGTCTAGTTCTTCAGAAATCTCAGCCATTTATTAATCCACCTAGCACCTATCTAGCAATCCGCTCAGCGCAAGTCATCCAGCACAATCCGCCCAGCGCAAGTCATCCAGCACAATCCGCCCAGAAATCCGCCCAGTACAAGCCGCCCAGCAATCAGCCTATTAATCCGCCGAACCTTTATTTAGCAGACCGCCAAACTCGTCTGGCTTGATTATGCCATATCCGCGCTCGTCACATTCTCTACCATCAAGACCAAGGTATGCTTTCCAAAAAGCAACTGAGGTCAAAATTTTACTTGCTGCCTCGTATTCTTGCTTTAAGCGCTCCTTATTATCACGATATATTTTTAAATCTTCTTTATAGCGTTTCCATAAAACTTTAAAGCGCTTTTGATCAACTTTGCGAATTGCAACGCGTTTGCGTTCCATATCTATAGCAATAATAATGTCATGATGATCGGTCTTTCTGTCAGGATCATAATAGCCCTTTCCGTCAATAATGATAGGCATTTTTTTATCGTAGTATTTGCTGCCTGCAAGACGTTGACCACCAAGTTGTTGACGTGCAATAAAATATGTGAAGTATGTCCAAGGGCTTCTTGGTTTACGCACTGTTGAACGCTTCATAACATCGCAAGCCGTAATCTTATATAAATCGATACCTAATTTTTTAACCTCATCATAGGCTTGTTCAAAACTTTGAAATTTCTCTTGTTTTTTCAAAGAGTCTAAATAGCTGCTTTCTGCTTGTCCTGGCTTTGCAATAAAAGAAGGCCCTTTTAAAAAATCTTCAAACCCCTCTAAAGAAAGTATTACATCATCATAATTAAACTTGCGTATATCAAGACGCACTGTGCGTCTAAAGTCTCTTTGAAAGTCGGTCATAGAAGCCATATTTGTACTAAATTGACCAATTTGAACATTTCTCATCATTTGATAGCGTTCAACGGCAGCGCTATATCGCATATTGAATGGTTCATGCCATACGCAAATAC
>CAVEKR010000010.1:11030-14441 GCA_963616365.1 Bacteroidaceae bacterium | reverse complement strand
CTGCGGTGGTGTGCGAAAGCTGCAACAATATGTAGGCGCTGCGGTGGTATGCGAAAGCTGCAACAATATGTAGGCGCTGTAGTAACTTGTGAGCGCTGCGATAAAAGCAGCTAGAGAGTGCTATCACAGAAACAAAACATCCTAGAGGCAAAAAGGACAGTCATGTTTGATATCGTAGAACACAATAAACAACTTGTAAGGGCAAATTCAGATAAGTTTGCAGAGCTAGATGACGCGCGTGTTTTAATAACAGGAGCAAGCGGGCTTATTGGCTCTGCAATAGTGCGCTTTTTGCTCGAACGCAACCACGAACTTAATACAGCTAACACCCAAATTATTGCTCAAGTGCGTTCTGAAGAAAAGACACGCAAAGTTCTAGCAGATTATGCAGACGACAAAAATTTGAGCTTTTTGCAGGCAGACATTGCCACTTTTGGCGTAGCTCAAGACGCCGCAAGTTGCGCCGTAGGACTTAACGCAACGCCCAGCGTCTCAGACAGCGCCGCTATATCTAGTGCCAGCGCTGCCCAAAACGCCTCAGGTAGCACCTCCAACATCCAATGCGACTACATTATTCACGGCGCAGCACCTACTGCCAGTAAGTTTTTTACCCAAAACCCAATAGAGACCTGTCTTGCAATTGTTGATGGAACATATTTTATGCTCGAGCTAGCCGCTGCTCAAAATGCGACCATGCTGTGTCTTTCAAGCATGGAAGTTTATGGAATGGGAAACACCACATATGGCTTGCAGCACAAACTGGCCGAGGCAGACGTTGGATACATCGATCCATGCGCTTTGCGCTCAAGCTATCCTGAAAGCAAAAGAATGGCAGAGCAGCTGGTCTGCGCATACGCATCCGAGCGTAACATGGATGCAAAAATTGTGCGACTTGCGCAAACCTTTGGGGCTGGTATCCCTAAAGATGACGGGCGGGTGTTTTGTCAATTTGTGCGCGCTGTAACGCAAAATAAAGACATAGTGCTTAAAACAACTGGGGCATCTAGCAGGATGTATTGCGGAATAGATGATGCTGTAACAGGAATTTTGACAGCGCTTTTGCACGCAGAGGCGGGCCGCGCTTACAACCTTGCCAACGAGCAAACCTATTGCAGCATTAAAGAGATGGCAGAGCTTGTTGCGGACAACTTTGGAAGTAAAAAAACGCAGGTAAAAATTGAAGTTGACAAAAATGCGCCGTATCCGCCAGAGCATCATCTGCCACTTGACACTCAAGCTCTAAGGGCGCTTGGTTGGCAGCCAACCCAGAGCCTAAAAGACATGTTTGCCCAGCTCATAGACTATCTGCAAGATTAATTTTTGGGCGCGTTTTCCGTTAATTAGCGCGCCTCCGTTAGTTTTTTGCCGCGCCCTTCGCTAAGTTTTTGCCGCGGCCCCTTATTGTCCCAGATAAAAATTATGGCGAACACGCGTGTGGTGTTCGCCATAAAACAGAGCATTCAAGCAACTAAACGCCTAAACGCTTAAGCGCCAAAGAGCGCCCAAGCCTAAAACACTCAAGCGCCCCTGCGTTAAAAAGCGCGCTCTGCTCTGAACTTAATCCTCAAGCTTGCCGTAGCGCTCTTCGGTGATCTCATCCAAGGTTTTACCTTGTGTTTTAGGACACCAGATAACACCTACGACCAGAGAAATAACTAGAACAGCGCACATGATGAGCGCAGCGGGGAAGAACCCAGCTGGGTTAGCAGAGATGTCGCCCATAATTGCACCTACGCCAACGAGCGACCATATGCCCAAAACGGCGCGAACCAAGAAAAACATGATGCCTTGAACTCCGCCGCGGTACTGGGTAGGAAAGAGCTCGGTCCCCCATAACGCATAAAAGCATTGGGCAGAAAAGCCAGCTGAGATACCCCATAAGATGACGTATGCCCACAGACACCAACCATAAGAATCAGAAGTGCCGTTGTTTAGCGCCATACCAAAAATGGCAATGCAGATCCAAGAAAGCAAGGCCATACCTGCAGAAATACCAAAAAGTAAGCGGTGAGAAACTTTGTCTCCAAAATAGCTAAATATTGCTAGAGAACAAACTGCAACCAAGATCCATTGAACCACGCCAAGCAAGCTTTGGCCTGTGGAGTCCATGTTGCCAGCAGCAGCATAAAGATAAGGCATGAACTGCCCGTTTGTACCAGCAGCCAAGTTCCAAGTCAGATAAACTGCAACCAAGAAGATGATGGTTTTAACATTGACAGAATTTTTTAGGGCGTTCGCCATCATCTTGCCAAAGCCGATTTTTTCTGTTGCTGCTTCATTTTTTTCTGCCCAGTCTTGAGATTCTTGGAGTTGTCTTTGCAAGTTCCAAGCAACCAAGGCAACAACAAATAAGAGCAAGAACAAAATGCGAGTTGCCAAAAGACCGTCAAATGGCCCATAAGTTCCTGCTGGGAGCAAGGTTTTGGCATCTGCGGCAAAACCTGGAAGAACAAAGGATAAAACCAAAGAAACCAAAAAGATAATTGCAGGTCCTAAGCTCCAAGCAAATTGGCTTATGCCGATGTTTGAGGCGCGTTTTGTTGACGTTGACGTTTCTGAAATATAGCTCCAAGAAGCAGGAACGCCAGCTCCTACAGAAAGTCCAGAGATTACAACGCCAAAAACAACCATGGGCAAATTGACTGCACACATCGCCAAAAAGACGCCAAATGCATACACCAGCAGGTTGTACTTGTAAATTATTGTTCGCCCAAATTTATCTGTCAAAAAGCCGCCGATTAAAGCTCCAACAGCGGCGCCAAAAGCGTTGGCTCCAATGGCGCCCAAAACGGCGGTCCAAGTTGAATCAAAGTTAAAAGCAGCAGCCCAGGCGGTCAATGCCACACTGGATGCAACAATGCAGCCAGAGTCCAAAAAGTTTGTCAAAGAGACCGCTATCGTGCTTTTGCGTTCTTGAGAAAGTGCCATAATTTTATCAAATCCTTTCTTAATCTAGGTGAAGGCTAATCTAAGTGGAAAGCGCAAGGCAAGTCTACAGAAATAGGGGAGTTGTCCTCGTTTGTTTCCATGACAGATGCCATAAAGTCCCACCACTTCTTGCAAATTTCTGTCTGAGCACTTTGTGCATAGTGCTCAGGGTCGTCAAGCTCTATGTATCCAAACAAAATGTTTGTTTCTTCATCAATAAAGATGGAATAATTATGCCCGCCATATTCATGAATCATGTCTGCCATCTCTGGCCAAAGCTCGTTATGGCGTTTTTCGTATTCTTGTGCAAATCCAGGATATAACTTCATTTTAAAGCCTGAAATAACTCGTCCATCAGCGGTTTTGCGAACAGTCATCCTTTTTACTCCTTTCTTTTGTCTCAAGCGCCCGCTTTGTTTAAGTGGGCACTTTGTACGAGTGCTTATCTTGTAAAGCGCGGCTGTTGTGTCAGTGCGTTTTTAT
>CAVEKR010000010.1:0-10940 GCA_963616365.1 Bacteroidaceae bacterium | reverse complement strand
GCCACGCTTTTTAATCTAGAAACTCCTCGTTGATGTTGAGGTTAAAATCTTTGCCAATCTCTCGCAAGCCATCATCGGTGATGGTGTTCAAGAAATCTTCAGAGCCGCCATTTGCTTGGCGTGCCATTCTGTAAATCTCTGCAGCCTTTTCAATTGTCTGCATAAGCCCAAAGGTGCTATCAAAGTCATCGCCTGATACAAAAAGCCCATGTTGTGCCCACACAACGGCTGCAAATTTTTGCATGAGCTTAGAGGTCTCTTCTGCAATCTTTGCTCCTCCAGGGACCATCCAAGGAACAACGCCCACACCTTCAGGAAAAATAACCACGCACTCTGTCATTGTCTTCCATAAAGCGCGGCTAAAATAGCGTGATTCAAGAGGGCAAACAAAGCTCATGGCAATAATGTTTGCAGGGTGAGAATGATAAATAATGCGGCATGCATTATCACTTGCAGCCATGCGCACAGAATGGTTCATAAAATGCGTTGGAAACTCGCTGGTAGGTCTTCCTCCATCGGATAGCCCCCAAACAATGCGCCAGGCATCCCCTCTATCGTTAATCTCAACGATGCCAATATTGTGCTTAGGGTCTGCCTCGACGTTTTTCATGTAACGACCAGTCCCTGTTGTGACAAAGTATGCATTAGCCAAATTATCAGCTTGAACACCCATATTGGTCCATTCATCTGTTGCTGTATCAAAATACTTTGAAGCTTGAGCAACTTCTTCTTCGCTCATGCGATAACTTAAATTGCCACCGTTGCGCTCATGCCAGCCTTGTTTATAGCCTTCGCTACAAAGATTGATAAAGCCCTGCATAAATTCCAAGCGCTCCATCGCTAAATCAGAAACGCCGTCTTTTGCTGCAGAAACACCTTCTTTAGCAGCAGAAACGCCGCGATTTAACATTTGGCTTGCATCATCAAAAAATCCCATTGGTTTTCTAGCTCCTTTTTGCTCTTAGGTTTGATTCTTGGTTAGCGCCCGCTCAGCACGTCTTGCTCGTACGCCTTAACTTTTTCCCAAATCTCGTTTTCTTGACATACACCTTGACGTGCGCAATATTCATCCCAGACAGCCATCCAAGGCAAGGTCTTAAATTGTTCTGTGACTATCATTTTTTCAGAAAACTCATAAGAGTCCTGCAACTGCTTTAGGCGGTCCCAAGGTTGAAGCAGGGCAAAGAGCAGGCTTTTTTGCATTGCGCGCATGCCAGTAACCCAAGCACCAATGCGGTTGATTGAAGCATCAAAAAAGTCCATGCCAATCAAGATTTTTTCCATGCCATCTGGGCAGCGAACAACCTCTGATGCAATCTCTTTAATTTGATCTTCAAACAACACAACATGATCAGAATCCCAATGCATAGAGCGTGTAACATGCAAAGGAACATATGGGAAAAACTGCAATAAACTGGGGAGTTTATCTGCAATGTTTTCTGTTGGATTAAAATGCCCTGCGTCAATCAAGACAACGTGGTTGCCGCCTTTTTTGGCAGCGTATGACACGTAAAACTCCTGGTTTCCAGTAGTAAAGCCTTCAACGCCAATGCCAAAGAGTTTTTGCTCCATAGAATCTATGACATTAGGGGTCTCAAATGCATAAATCTCATCAAGAGAATCTTTTAGACGTGCACGAACACCATATCTATCTGACGGGTAATCTTTGAGTCCGTCTGGAATCCAAAAATTATTGAGGACTTTGTCATCAAGGTGTTCGCCAATTTGCTGAGCAATCTTTCTACAAGCAATGCAATGCTGAATCCAAAAGTCGCGAACCCCTTTTTCAGGGCTAGAAACAGTCAAGCCCTCTTTGACCATCGGGTGGCTGAAAAGCGTTGGATTAAAGTCAATGCCAAAGCCCTTTTCTTTTGCCCAGTCAACCCACGGCTCAAAATGCTTGTATTCAAGCTGGTTGCGGTCGACCCAAGGGTTCTCATCATTAAAAATGGCATAGCTTGCATGCAAATTGATGCGCTTTTTACCAGGAATCATGCTGGCTGCTTTTTCAAAATCAGCCATGAGCTGCTCGGGCGTTTGCGCACGTCCAGGGTAGTTTCCCGTCGTCATAATGCCGCCTGAAGCAGCATTGTCCTTCTGGTCAAAACCCATTACGTCATCGCCTTGCCAGCAATGCATCGAGACCGCTTTTTTGCTCAAAGTCTCAATTGCCTGCTCGCAATCGATGCCCTGTTCGGCATACGCCTCGCGTGCCAAGTCATACATTGTGCTCACGTTTTGCCTCCTTATAGCTAGTGAACGGATACCAGATGCGTTGCGGTTTAAGCGCTTCTTTTAATGGCGAACACCACGGTAGCTAGCGTGCTAAGCAGGATGGCGAACACCACGCGCGCTTTGGCATTTGCATACGCTACGCGCGCGCCGAGTCTATGCCGCGCGTCCGCTAATTTTCAAGCACTTTACCTTGCAATGCATTATTTAAAGCAAACGACGTCAAAAGAAGTTTCAATACAACGTCGAACACTTTCTAGAGAATTAAAATCTTTGCTTTCAAGCATTTGTACTGCCAAATTGCCCAAACTTGTGCCTTCTACAGGACCTGCAAAAACAGGCAAGTTGCAAGCTTTGGCAGTAAGAGTGTTTAGATACTCATCTTGACAGCCTCCTCCAACAATGTTGATTGAGGTGTAGTTTCTGCCTGTTAGCGCTGCCATTTCTGCAATGCTTTCTGCATAACATTTTGACAGGCTGATGTATATGCAGCGCAAAAGTTCGCCAACATTTTTAGGAACAGGCTGCCCAGTTTCAAGACAAGCAAGTCGAATTTCTTCAATCATTGAAGCTGGCGATAAAAACCTGTCATCATTGACATTGACCTGCGCTTGAAAGCCATCTGCAGCTTTGGCTGCTGCTATTAAATCTTCAAAGCCCCATTTTTTGTCTTTGTTTTCGTTTTCAAAGGGGGCGAGTTTTTCTTGAGGGGTCGTAGCTGCCGTTTCTTGCGACTCTTGTGTGGCAAAAGATTCGCTGCTTGCATCCTTTGCGCCTTTTGCTGCGCCTTCCGCGCTGCCGCCTTCCGCCGCGCCATCGGCGCTATTTTCTGCCGCGCCATCGGCGCTGCTGTCCTCGCTGCCATCTTCAACATAAGAAACACCATTGAGTTCACGACGCACCGACTGTATCATCCAAAGCCCCATGATATTTTTTAAGAAGCGGAATCGTAGCTCATATCCGCCCTCGTTAGTAAAATTTTGAAAGCGGCTAGCATCAGAGGTGATTGGACCTTCGTGCTCTACACCAAGCAAACTCCATGTGCCACTTGATAAAAACACAGCGTCTTTGTCACGTGCTGGAATTGCCAAATAAGCACTGCCAGTGTCATGAGTTGCAGGAGCTATAACACAAGTGCTATACCCAATTTGCTCTTCAATATGGCTTTGCACTTTTCCAAGCATTGTGCCTGGCATAACAATGTCACAAAACATGTCCTTTGGTAGATTGAGCGCATCAAGAATATCTTTGTCCCATTTTTGGGTGCGCGCATTAAGCAAAGAGGTGGTAGTTGCATTTGTGTATTCGTTAACTTTGATGCCTGTAAGCAAAAAGTTCAAATAATCAGGAATCATTAAAAAGCTATGTGCGTTTTCTAGCTGATCAGGGTGTTCGCCCTGAAGTGCAAGCAGCTGATAAATCGTGTTAAAAGGCTGACGCTGGATACCTGTCTTTCTGTAAACCTCTTCTGGAGCTATAAGCTCATCTGCTTTTTTATACATGCCAGCTGTGCGCGCGTCGCGATAGGCCACGGCGCTGCCAAGAAGCTTGTCGTGCTTATCAAGCAGGACAAAGTCGACGCCCCATGTGTCAATTCCTATGCTTTTTGGCTCAAAGCCACATTCTTTGCACTTTGCCAAGCCTTTAACGACCTCTTCAAAGAGCATTTTTATGTTCCAGCAATCGTGACCGTCTTCTCGCAGCTGAATATTGTCAAAGCGGTGCACCTCTGTGAGCTTGATGGTTTTTTGAGACGCCTCTGTTTCAAGCGTTGGCGCTTCAGTTGCTGCCGCGTCGGTTGTTGTTGCTTCAGCCTGCGTGGTGTTCGCCCTTGCTTTTAGCGCCTCTGTCTCAGAAGCCCCCGCCTCAGAAAGCTTTGCGGCATCATTTTCTAGCACCTCTCCAATGACTATGCGCCCTGAAGATGCACCAATATCTATGGCAGCGTAACAATTTGTTATAGTGTTCACAATCATGCCTTTCTTTATCTTTTAACGCCAATTTGCACTATTTGTACAACATTGGTAGGGCAAATATCCAAAAGTTCCTTTGGCGCGTCTTTTCCTGCCGATTTTCCTGCCGCCTCCGCACCAGCGCCCGCCGCCGAGCCATCAGCCACGTCAGCCGCCGCCTCCGCGCCAGCGTCAGCAACACCCGCCACTGCCGCATTAGCAAAAACCTGCGGCATATTCTTAGGAGAAGTCTTTCTATCGCCCAAGGTAACAATGCAAATATCGCCATCTTTGACAAAGCCGTTGTTTTTGACCTCTGTGCAGGCTTGCTCCAAAATAAAATCTGGCTCGCCTTGCACTTGACCATGCAAGGGGGTAACACCCCAATTAAGCTGCAAAGACCTGCAGCACGCCTCATCTGTCGTAACAGCATAAATTGGCGTATTGGGTCTGTAATTTGAAACAAGGCGCGCGCTTCTGCCTGTCATGGTGGGCACGATAATGCAGCTTGCGCCCAAGCTTTCTGCGCTCGTGGTAGCAGCAAGCCCAATAACAGCAGAAATGCTGGTTTGTTCGTTATGCCTGTTTGGAATAGAACCGTCCCAATAGATGTATGGCTCACTTGCGCATGCAATGCGAGCCATGGTCTGAACTGCGGCAATCTGATATTTTCCAATGGCGGTTTCAGCCGACAACATCAAAGCGTCTGCCCCGTCATAAATGGCATTTGAAACATCGGTGACCTCTGCACGCGTTGGGCGCGGGCTTGACACCATAGAATCAAGCATTTGCGTTGCAATAATTGCAGGTTTATATGCACGATTGCACGCCTTGATAATCTTTTTTTGCAGGTGAGGCACCTTATGCGACGGCACCTCTACGCCCAGATCCCCGCGAGCAATCATAACGGCATCGCTTGCCTCAATAATCTCATCGATATTTTCAACGGCGCAAGAATTCTCAATTTTTGCCACTATATGCATGTTAGCGCCGCCGTGCGCATTAAGAAACTCCCTAATCTCCCTAACGTCATCTGCGCTTTTTACAAAAGATGCCGCCACAAAATCAAAACCCTGCTCAATGCCAAAAAGTAAATCTTGCTTGTCTCGCTCAGTGATGGCAGGCAAATCAATCTTAGTTTGCGGCAAATTTATGCGCTTGTACTCTTTTAGCACGCCACAATTTTGCACAGTGCAACAGATATCGCTACCATCTGTTTTATCGACCGCCAGCTCAATTAAACCATTGTCGATTAAAATAATTGTGCCAGGCTCTACATACTTATATAGTCCTTTAAAAGTTTGGCGAACACCACGCTTGTTTCCAGCAATGTCTTTTTCTGATAGTGTAAAGTGGTCTCCTGCTCTCAAAAAAACTTCTTTTGAGTCCTCAAGTTTGCCTGTTCTTATGCATGGACCTTCTGTGTCTAGCATGGTTGCAGTATAAACACCAAGCTCGCGACGAACCTTTTTTAGGCGCTTCATGCGTGCTGCATGTTCTTGGGTGCACCCATGAGAAAAGTTAAAGCGCACCACATCCATTCCTGCCAAAATAAGGCTTTTGAGCACTGATTCTGAATCTGTTGCAGGACCTAGTGTTCCAATTATTTTTGTTCGTTTCACTTCTTTGTGTCCTCTCGTGCTTGCTGTGTTTGTTTTTTGTTTGCTTCGTTTTTTTGCCTGGCTGTTTTTTGCCCAGCTCGCTAAATTTTGTTGTTTAGCTTGCTTTTCTTGTCCAGCTTGCTGTCTTTTGTTGTCTAGTCTGCTGGTTTTTGTTCGTCTATTTTGTCTGCAATGATGATACCCGTTTATTGGCGTGTTTCTTATAACAAATTTGTAAAGCTCTCAAAATTTTAGCACAGGGTTAAGTTATATTCTTTGAAAAATATAATGCACTTTCTTTTGGATGATATGCTCTGAGCGCGCGTGGGGGCGCGCTTATTTTGCTGGCGTGACGTGCACTGCCTTGCCAGCATGGCGTTCGCCCTTATTTTTATTTGCAATTGCCGCGTGGGGGCGCGCCTATATTTTGAATCACAATCGCAACGTGGGGGCACGCCATCCTTAGTACTTGGAGCCACCTTGTCCACGAGGTGTTCGCCATCCTTAATATTTGCATCCACATTGTCTACGTGGGGAAACGCCATTTTTGCCACTTTTTCAAGAGAACTGGTACAAAAGCATGGTATTATATAGCAAACACTTTTTAGCAGTTGTTTTTGTTACAGCCGCTGGGTTTTATCCCCTAGCAATGTTGGATTTAGTAAGAAAGAGGTAAACCTGTGGCATTTGTTGAATTTGAAAACGTAAAAAAAATTTATAAAATGGGAGAGGTGGAGGTCGCCGCTGCTAACGGCATGACTTTTGAATTTGAAGAAGGGGAATTTGTTGTCATTGTAGGCTCTAGCGGTGCTGGAAAAACCACTTTGCTCAACATGCTTGGTGGCATGGATACTGCCACTTCAGGAAAGATTGTTCTTGATGGTGAGGTCGTAAGCGACTTTAATAAGCAGCAGCTTACGCAATATCGCAGGCATTGCATTGGCTTTGTTTTTCAATTTTATAACTTGGTGCAAAATCTAACCGCTCTTGAAAACGTCGAGCTAGCTGCACAAATATGCAAAGACCCAATGGATGCAATGCAGGCTTTAAAGCTGGTGGGTCTAGAGCCGCGCGCTGCTAATTTTCCAGGTCAGCTTTCTGGCGGTGAGCAGCAAAGAGTATCTATTGCGCGTGCCATTGCCAAAAATCCTAAGCTTTTACTTTGTGATGAGCCAACAGGTGCGCTTGACTATAACACAGGCAAGGCAATCTTAAAGTTGCTCCAAGATACATGTAAAAATGAGAATAAAACAGTCGCCATGGTGACGCATAACTCTGCTTTTTGCGAGATTGCAGACAGGGTTATTCGCGTTCGTGAGGGCAAGATTTCTGAGTGCATTACAAAGACAAACCCGATGAGCGCAGATCAGCTCGAGTGGTAGCTTTTTTGCAGGGCGGGTGCGCGCAGTAGGTAGTGAGCGGGCTTGGACAATAAGGCAAAGGCGCGCTCAAAGAGCACGTAGCAAAACGTGCCTTAAAGAGCCAACTCGACATAGCAATGCAAACTTAAACAACAAGGCAGTTTCAAAATATGAAAGCATTTTCTAAAGACATATTCAGAACTATTAAAGGATCCATGGGTCGTTTTATGGCAATTTTTCTTATTGTCGGCCTTGGATCTGGATTTTATGCGGCGCTCAATATGGTGTGCCCAGACATGAAATATTGCGCAAATAATTATTTTGACAATACCAACATGATGGATGTTCGCATTGTTTCTACCATGGGTTTGACTCAAGATGACTTAAGCGCAATAAAAGATCTTGATTGCGTTGATAAGGCAGCTTTGGCCTATGAGACAGATATTTATGGAGGTCTTGGAGGCAAGCAATTTAGCATACGTGTTCACTCCTTAACAAATGATGCAAATGTCAATACTGTAGAGCTTAAAGAGGGTAGATTCCCTGAAAAAAGCGGCGAATGTGTTATTTCTAATGACTGTATTATTGCTGCAGATAAAAGCATTGGAGAAAAAATAAGTGTTGACGAATGCATTACAGACATTGACACAACGCTAAGCGTTAAAGAATTTGAGATTGTGGGCAAGGTCGAAAGCCCACTTTATGTAAGCTTTGCTTCTCCTGGCACATCTAATTTAGGCTCTGGTCAACTTGACGAATACATTTATGTGACAGAAGATTCTTTTGCGCAAGATTACCCTTATAACGAGGTGTTTTTAACAGCGGCAAATGCTAAAGAGTTGGATTCTTATAGTTCTCAATATGACTCTCTTATAGATTCTGTAACTACAAAACTTAAAGAGATAGCTCCAGAGCGCGAGCAGGCACGTTACGACCAGCTCAAAGGAGATGCTCAAAGTGAACTGGACGAAAAGAAAAAAGAGTTTGAAGACAAAAGAGATGAGACAAATCAAAAACTCGATGATGCTCAGTCACAACTTGACAGTTCAAAAGCAAAGCTAGATTCTAGCAAGTCAAAGCTTGATAAAACCCCAGGTCAATTAAATGAGGCACAAGAAAAGCTTGATAGCGCTCAAGCAGAAATTGATTCAGGAAAACAGCAGCTTTCTCAAATGAAAAGCCAGCTTGCAGATGTCAATTCTAACATTGATAGCGTGAACGCTGGGCTTGCCCAAATAGAGCAGGCAGAAAGTTACGGGCAGCAATCTGAGCAGATGACGCAGCAAAAAAATGAGCTCACAGCTCAGCTTGCAAGTTTGCAATCTGCTAAAGCACAGCTAGAAGCAGGTATTTCTCAAGCGGAAAGCTCAATTGCTGCTGGAGAGGCACAAATTGCACAGGGCAACTCTCAACTGGAATCTGCAAGGTCTCACTATAGTAGCGGACTAAGCCAGTATAAAAGCGGTCAATCTCAATATAGCAGCGGGGCACAAGATCTGGCAGAAAACAGAACTACTGCAGAGACCGAGTTAGCAGACGCGCAAAAAAAGTTAGATGAGGCGCAAGAAAAAATAGATGACATAGAAAAACCAGAGTGGATGGTCATGGATAGAAGCAAGATAGTAACTGCTGCTTCTTATGAAAGTGATGCCGAACGCGTTGATAACATTGCCAAGATATTTCCTCTAATCTTCTTTTTAGTTGCAGCTTTAGTAGCACTTACAACCATGACGCGCATGATTGAAGAAGAGCGCCTAAACATTGGTACTTATAAGGCACTTGGTTATTCGCGCGCTCAAATTTCTCGCAAGTTTTTGGTTTATGCGCTGCTAGCAAGTGCAGCTGGTGCAATCTTAGGCATAGTGCTCTTATCTGAGATTTTGCCAACTGTCATTATTGTTGCATACTCAATTTTGTATAGAATGCCGCATGGCATTTTAATGCCAATCAACCTGCCAATTGCTGCTATTTCTTTTGCAGCAGGTGTAGGAATTACTGTACTAGTAACCCTTGCTTCTACTTGGGCATCTTTGCACGAAAACCCAGCTAGCTTAATGCGTCCAAAGACTGGCAAAGCAGGAAAGAAAATTTTGCTTGAGCGCATAAAGCCAATCTGGAAAAAGATGTCTTTTTCTTGGAAGGTTACAACAAGAAACATTGCTCGCTATAAAAAGCGCTCCATCATGACAATCATCGGTATTGGTGGATGTACTGCACTTTTGCTCACAGGCTTTGGACTAGGCGATGCCGTAAACGATATCATCGACAAGCAATTTGGACAAACAATACTTTATAACGTTACAGTCACAGAAAACGATGATTTAAGCGATGAGAAAAAACAAGAGCTAGCAACACTTATAGAAGACAGCAAAGAGTTAGAAACATATACTAAGGCAGAAATCCAGCCAATTGTAAGCACTTCAGATAAGGCTGATGGCAAGGAGCTAAACATCACCATGGTAGTCCCTGAAAAGCCTTCTGAATTTGATAAGGTGTGGCAGCTAAGAGACCGCACATCAAAGCAAAACTTTGAGATTTCAGATGACGGTGTCTATATTTGCGAGAAACTAAAAAGCCTGCTTAATGTAGATGTGGGCGATGATGTTATACTTTGCACTCAAGATGACATGGGAAACGCTACTAACCAGCGCATAAATGCAAAGGTTGCAGGTGTTTTTGAAAACTACGTTAACAATTATATTGTTTGCAGTGACAAGTTTTATAATGAGCTATTTAAGACGCAAGCGCCAGAGTATAGCTCATATTATGGCAAACTAAAAAATGAAACCGCAGATAGAGATGGGTTTGCAGAAAAGCTAAAGGCAACAGATTCTGTAAAGACAATCACCTATAATGACGAGGTAATAGACACCTACAGAACAGCTTTGAGCTCTGTAAACATGGTTGTTATTGTTTTGGTTGTTTGCGCTGCACTTTTGGCATTTGTCGTTTTGTACAACTTAAACAATATCAATATTTGCGAACGCCGTCGTGAGATTGCAACTTTGCAGGTTCTTGGCTTTATGCGCAAAGAGGTAGAGATGTATATCTATCGCGAAACAATAGTGCTCACCATAGTTGGGTGCTTGGTCGGGCTGCTCTTTGGCATATGGCTTGAAGGCTTTGTGGTCAACTCGGCAGAAAGCGACTACTTTATGTTCGGTAAAGAGATTCATGCTTTGAGTTTCTTGATATCTGGTGTTATAACTGTTGCGTTTAGTCTGTTTGTCATGTTTGTCATGCGCAGAAAATTTGATAAAGTAGACATGGTCGAAAGCCTCAAGTCTGCAGAATAGCGCCGCAGCAGCGTTGTAGAACGGCAGCGCTGCAAGCTTGGGCACAGCCGAGCCGCAAAGTCTGCAGAATAGCAACGTAATAAATTTTGCAAGACAAAACGTAATAAACCTTGTAGAATAGCAATATTGTCCAGTGCGGCAATTTCGCGTTCAGCGCAGTAAATTGTGCGGCAACTTTACGCTCAGCGCGACAAATTTTATAGAGTAGAAAAAAGGTTGGTATATGGCTGTAAAAAATAAGCGTGTTTTAATCTATGTTGGCTCCATTGTTTTGGCTTTATGCGCCATTTATTTTGTTGGCGTTGTGCTTTTTATGGGGCATACCTTTCCTAATACAAAGATTAATGGAGAAGACGCTTCTTTTGTTTCTATAGAAGAATATGCTATGCAGCATAATCAAAGGGTTAACGATTATTCTGCATCAGTGCACGGAGATGGCATTTCTATCAACTTTAGCGGCTCAGATGTGTCCTTGCAATTTAATAGAGAGGCATATGC
>CAVEKR010000009.1:5917-14505 GCA_963616365.1 Bacteroidaceae bacterium | reverse complement strand
ACCTGCAACACAGAGGTTTTGACTCCTTTTGTTTCAGAGCTAAACGACAATGTGGGCACTCCAATTGAAGATTATGTTGTAGAAATAAACGATGGAGAAACCAATCTTTCTGCAGGACACGATGGGCGAGAGGTGGACACAGAAAACTTTACCACAAATATTTGTGCTGCGTTTTTTAACACTTCAGCCCCTGCAACCGTAATACCTATGAAAACTGCAACTATTCACATAACTCAAGAAAGCGCCCAAAAGGTAAAAGACCAGATAGATACAGCACTTTCTGAAGAAGTAAAGATTTCTTATAAGGACAAATCTTGGACGCTCAATGCATCAGATCTTGGTTCTTTGATAAAACAGCAGGTTCTAGCCCCTGGAGAGGTCTTGGTTTTTGAAGACAATAGCCAAAAGGTTCAAAATGAATCCGATGGGGCGCAAGCCGTATATAGTGCAACTGCCAGCACAAATGGCAGCGGATATTCTTTGCAGCCATATATTGACCAAGAAAAAGCGGACTCCTATATTGTTGGTCTTTTGGGAGACGATGCAAAAGGCGATGTAAAGGATGCCTCTTTTGATGTGAGTTCTGGAGAGGTCGAGATTATAGAAAGCCGCGTGGGCACAGGGCCAGATCATCATGCAACAGCCAAAAAGCTGCAAGATAATTTATTCGGCAGCGGGGCTTCGCGCAGCATAGAAATTGAAGAAGTAACAGTTCAGCCATCTATCAGCACAGAAGATGCAGAAAACATGGGCATTACAGAATGCCTTTCTAGCTGGTCAATTAGCCTTTCAGGCACCAGCGCTCGTATTGGCAATATCTCGCTTTTGTGTAAACTCATAAATGGCTCGCTGATAAAACCAGGAGGCACTTGGTCTTTTAACGCCACAACAGGTGAGCGGACAGAAGACAAGGGCTTTCAAAAAGCGCCCGTCATTGTTAATGGTACGCACGAAGACCAACTCGGTGGCGGCGTTTGTCAGGTTGCTACCTGCGTGTTTAATAGCGCATGCTATGCTGGTCTTGGAATTGATTCTCGCGTCAATCACTCTTTTTACATCCCATCTTATGACGATGAGGGCTTTGCAGATGCGACTGTTTCTTGGCCAAACCCAGACTTTGCCTTTGTAAACGACATGTCGACTTGGGTTTATTTGAGCGCAAGCGCTGGTGGCGGCTATGTCACGGTCTCTTTATGGGGCACAAAAGATGGCAGAACTGTTACCTGTGACAGGGGCGAGTGGGTAGAAGGCGAGAAGTATCAGCAGATACGCCAAGAAGATCCAAGCATGCCAGCAGGCAAAACTGAGGTCACCCAAACTGGCGTTGACGGCAGAAAAATCACAATCCACTACGTGGCAACATCTGCAACAGGGCAGGTGCTGCACGACATAAACTTCAAGTCAGAATACATCGCCCAAGACGAGATTACAAAGGTGGGCACAGGGAGTGCCTCATAAAAGTTATTAAAAAAAGGAGAATTTACATGGCATTTCAAGATGAGATAACTCACATAAACCAAGACGAGCTTCAAGCCTTGCAGCTCTACAGGCTCAAAAAAACTCTGCGAATATGTTATGAGAAAATCCCATTTTACAAGAATGCTTTTGATAATGCGGGCTTTCATCCGCAGGACCTAACGAGCCTTGACGACATTGTAAAAGTGCCTTTTACCACCAAGCAAGACATGCGAGACGCCTTTCCATATGGGCTTTTTGCCGTGCCGCTAGAAGAGGTAAAAGAAATTCACATGTCATCTGGCACCACAGGAATTGCCACGGTGAGCGGATACACAGACCATGACCTTAGGATTTGGGGGGATTGCTTTGGTCGCGGCATTGATTATGCTCACGGCAAACGCGGCGATGTAGTGCACGTTTGCTATGGTTACGGGCTATTTACTGGCGGGCTTGGCGCGCATTACGGCTCTCTTGCAACAGGCACTATGGTTATCCCCATGTCTGCAGGTAATACCAAGCGTCAGATTTCTGTTTTGCAAAACATGAACAGCTCGATTATCGCTTGCACTCCAAGTTATGCCATGCATATTGCAGATACAGCCATTGAGATGGGGCTTGACCCCCGCAAAGACTTTCCAAACTTAAAAGCTGGAATACATGGTGCAGAGGCTTTCTCTGATCAATTCCGCAAAAACTTAGAGGATAAGCTGGGGATTAAGGTCTATGACGTTTATGGCTTGACAGAAATTATGGGGCCTGGTGTTGCCATGGAATGCGACTGCCAAAACGGGCTTCATATGGTAGAAGACCACATTTACGCAGAGATTTTGGATCCCAAAACGCACGAGCCCGTGCCAGATGGCACTTTTGGAGAGCTCGTTTTGACGACCCTTGACAAGGAGGCTTCTCCTGTTATCCGCTATCGCACGCGCGACATCACGCGAATAATCCCTGGTACATGTGCTTGCGGGCGCACGCATCGCCGCATTGACAGGCTGCACGGGCGCACAGATGACATGATGATAATCCGCGGCGTCAACGTCTTTCCGAGCCAGATTGAAGACATCGCATCAGGCTTCAAAGAGATTGCAGATTGGTATCAAATTGAACTCACGCGCGAGATGGGCATGGACGTGGCGACCATGAAAATTGAGACGGCGCCCGACTTTCCGTTTGACGAGGTCAGAAAGATTGAGACCCTGCAAACGCGCCTGCGCGATGCCCTAAAAGCCGAGCTAAACATCAATATCAACATAAAAATCGTTGAGCCGCACAGCATTGCGCGCTCAGAAGGCAAGGCCGTCCGCATTATCGATAATCGCGAATAATTTACGCGGGCTACGCGCGGGTTTAATGGCGAACACGGTGATTTTGGCGAACACCACGCTGGGAAGAGGCGCCACATTGGCTTGCGTACTTATTTGGATGGCGAACACCACACCCGCTTGCGCACCTTTTGAACGGGAAAACACGCTATTAACGGCAAACACGCTGCTCAAAAGAGCCGCTGATACATAGAAAGGAAATCTCATGATTGATCAATTGAGCGTATTTCTTGAAAACGAAAACGGACGCCTTGGGGCGCTCACTCAAAAATTAGCCGAGGCTAACATCAATATGTATGCCTTAAGCATTGCAGATACAACAGATTATGGCGTTGTACGCATAATTTGTGATGACCCAAAGGCAGCACTTGAAGTGCTCAAAGAAAACAACTTCAGAGCAGCTTGCACACAGGTGGCAGTTCTTAGCTTGCCAAACGAGCCAGGCTCGCTGGCTAAGATTTTTGCAGCTCTAGATAAAAAGCAAGCCTCCATAGAATACAGCTATTGTTTTAGTGCTCATAGCGATACAGCAACTGTTGCCATTAAAGCAAATGATCAGGCTTATCAAGTGCTAAAAGATGCTGGCTTTAACTTCCTCTCCCAAAAGGATCTTGCATAAATGACACAAAGCTGCGCAAAAATAAAACTCCTGCTAGCCACCGTGGTGTTCGCCATAAGCTTTATTGGCTGCATCTTTTTCCAAACACAAGCCCTAACCTGGCAAACCCAAGCCTACGCAGACATCCTAGGCTCTGATTTAATAGGTTCTACCAGCGTAAGTGACAGATCTTTGACAGTCTCAGAAGTTCCCACCCTTGATTGCACCTACGGGATTTTGTCTGACGCGCAAGGAAACATCATTTGGTCGCGCTCTTCGGATTCAAAGTCTTCTATTGCATCTATCACCAAGATTATGACTGCCATTGTTGCACTAGAAAACGCCGACCTTAATACAGAATACACGGTTTCTTCTGCGGCGGCTTCTGTGGGCGAGTCTTCTGCTGGTCTTGTGCAAGGCTCGACTATGACCTTGGATAATTTGGTAAGAGCGCTGCTAGTGCACTCTGGAAACGACGCTGCGGTAACAATTGCAGAAGGCATGTCAGGCTCCATTGATGCCTTTGTCCAAAAGATGAATGACAAGGCGGTAAGTCTTGGCCTTACCAACACGCATTTTGATAATCCGCACGGTCTTGATAGCAGCGAGCACTACTCTTGTGCTGCAGATATCTGCGTTTTGAGCCGCTATGCCATGAAAAATCAAACCTTTAGAGAGATTGTTTCTGAGCCTTCTGTTCGCGTGGTTTCTGATAAGCAAGACGACACCTACGACTCAACCAACGTCTTAATCCAATATTGGAATGAATGCATTGGTATAAAGACGGGCTACACTAATAGCGCAGGTTTTTGTTTGGCTAGTGCTGCCAGCAGAAACGGCCAAGAGCTATACGCCGTTGTGCTGGGTTGCTCTAATGCCGCCACGCGCTTTACCGACTCGTACAAGCTTTTGACTTGGGGTTTTGACCATTATCGCAACATCGAGCTTGCAAACAGCAATGACGTGCTGGTAGATGCGCCAGTGAGCGCCTATATTGACAAGACGGTCAAAGCTGGGGTAAAAGAAAACGTGAGCGACTTTATCTTGGACTACAACGGAGATATTTCTGTGGACGTTCACCTAAAAGACCTGCCAGATGGCGTTGACGAGGGTCAAGAGGTTGGCGTCATCACCTGGCGTCAAGGAGAATTTGTCATCACATCTGCGCCCCTTGTGGCAAAAGAAAAGGTCTCAAAGCCGCTGCCGCCCATAAGCATTTTTAGTGCAACTTTGCGCCTCGTTGGCGTGTTTACGGGCGATGATTGCATAGCGCAAAGCGTGCTCCACGTCCAAGCCATACCTATTGAGCGCAGCGATAACTTGGTAGGTCGCATCGATTCTCAGCTTGAAACCGATGTAACTCGTAAGGCCTTTGAGCAGGCATAGCCTTTTTAATGGTTGAGACCTCAGTAGTTTGCCAGCTCTTACGCATGGCGAACGCCCTGCTAGGTTGCGTGCTTTTACGCATGGCGAACGCCCTAGTGGTTGTGCCTGTTTTTGCGGGGCGAACACTAGCGTGGTGTTCGCCATAGTATTTATGACAACCCGCTCTAGCATGCCTCAAATTTAACGTTCAAATAACAACTGCCATTTTTTCTTTCAGAAATTCATGAAGAAAGAAATTACGTGTTAAGATTATAAGTCATAAACTTTTGTTGCAAAAAGCAACATCTGCAAGCTTATAGTTAAGGCTTGCACAAGCTTTAGGAAGGAAAGCGCACTACATGGCTTTAGCTCAATGCCCAATTTGTTCTGAAACTTTAGAACCATCTGCCTCTGAGTGCCCTCGCTGCGGGTTCAAGCTCATTGGCTCTACACAGGCATTTGTTCCTGTGGACCACGACACATCCGCCTCTAATGCTAGCGACGCATTATCTGGCGTAGTCCCTGCTCTTGAGGTTGTAAAAGGTCCATATGCAGGGGAGAGTTTTCGTATGGGCATTGGGGACTTTAGCATTGGGCGCGACCCTGCCTGTGATTTGTTTTTAAGCAATATGACTGTTTCTAGGCATCATGCAACTATTCATGTTGATAAATCGGGAGCCACAATCAAAGACGAGTCATCACTTAATGGTACATGGGTTGACGGCAAGGTTGTTTCGCAAGCTCCTTTAGTGCCTGGCACAAATGTTCAGATTGGTACTTTTGAGATGGTCTATACTCATGTAAAGGACTAGATTTAGGTTTTATGAGTAAAAATTTATTGAACACATTAGATAGTGATTTACAAAATAATGACGCTGCAGGCATTGGCGGCTCTAAAAATGTTGGCGCTGGCGGCTCTAAAGGCGTTAGCGCTGACAGCTCTGAAGGCGTTGGCTTTGGCGGCTCTAGAAGCGTTAGCGCTGGCAGCAGCCTATCTAGCGGCAAGCGGGAAGGTGGCGGCACGCGCAAAAGCGCGTTCAAAAGCGCAGCTAGCGGCAGGCGGGAAGTCACATTCAAAAGTTCGCGTAAAAGACCGCGTTTTCGCTTTGGTGCAAAATCACTTGTTTGTTCAGTTTTAGCTTTAAGCTGTGCAGCAACATTAAACTTTCCTGCAATGAGCGCTTTTGCCACGGGTGCTGGCACAAACGCAGGCTCTCATAGTACTTCTACACAAACTGCTCAATCTGCAGATAGCAACTCAAGTGCCAACGGTTCTAGTTCACAAAATAGCAGCTCTGCGGCGGGCGGATCTTCAAGCGGATCTTCTAGCACCAGCTCTTCTAGCTCCAACGGGCAATCTGGTGCTTCAAGTTCAGGCAGCTCAGGCAGCGCAACAAATTCAAACTCAGGCAGCGCCGCAGGTTCAAGCAGTTCAACAAGTTCAAACTCAGCAGACTCAACTGCCACAACAGATACAAGCACAGAAGAAGTCCCAGCAGCTCAACTAAGCGATGACATGACAGAACAAGAGCGTGCCGACGCATTAAAAGCAGAGGCACAAAGCCTAAAAGGCAAGGCAGACCAAGTTGCTTCTCGTTTGAACCAAATGGCGGCTTCTTTAGAGACTTCATACGAGGACCTAAACCAAGTAAAGACAAACCTAACTCAAACTCAACAAGAAATCACCAATCTTGAGACAAAGATTGCAGAGACAAAAGCTCGCCTTGATGCAGCTAAAGAGGCATTAAGCACCACCGTAAAAGAGATGTATTGTAGCGGGGGCGAGGCACGTTTTATCTCAGTACTTTTGGATTCTTGTGATTTTGAAACCTTTGTTTCTACTGGGTTTATGTTCAATAAAATTGCATCCAATTGGAAGCAATCCATAGATAAGGCAGGAAACCTTAGCAAAACGTATGAGGAGCAAAAATCCAGCCTGTCTCAAGCTCAGCAAAAGCAGAGTTCTTTGCAGCTAGAGGCAACCAAAAAAGGCGCTTCTGTTGTGCAAGCCATGACAGATCAAGCAACCTTGCTGCAAAATCTAGATGCAGAAACCCTTGCAAAGGCGCGCGCATTTGACAGCGTTACAGGTGGGGACTATGCAAGCTCTATTGGCACGCATTCTTCTGCCCTAAACAGCGCTTTGTCTGCTTCAGAAACTTGGTATGCCAATACTGGGGATTCTACCAGCAGAGATGGCTCTCACCCAGAGGCTGTAGATATTGCTCGCCAATATTTGGGCATTGACTATGTTTGGGCAGGTGCTTCTCCAAGCGGCGGTTTTGACTGCTCTGGTTTGGTGCTCTATGTATATGCCCAGCTAGGCATTAATATGCCTCACTTTGCGCGCTCTCAATACGACTGCGGTATTCACATTGCTTACAGCGCTTTAATGCCAGGAGACTTGGTGTTTTTTGGTTCTTCAATCGAGACAATTCACCACGTAGGAATATACATTGGCAACGGTCAATTTATCCACGCGCCACAAACAGGCGACGTAGTCAAAATCTCCAATCTCTCAAGCAGAACAGACCTAGTCGGCGCCTGCCGCCCATAGTTTTTTGTTAATATTTTGACTTTTTGAAAATTTTTCTTGCATTTGTGCGCGCTAAAGCGTACTCTAGATGTCTGTTCTTTTTTGAAGGAACAAAAGCTCTTACACACACTTTACTTACAACACAGGAGCGCTAAAATGAATAGAACCATTTCAAAAGTAGGCTTTTTTGCCTTGTCGCTTGCCTTGTCATGCGTCTTAGCACTGTCTTTTATGCCCTTTGCTTACGTGCAAAGCGCCTATGCAACGCCTGCAGGTCTTGACAGAAATTCCTCGACGCAAACCCAGATTGATCAAGTTTCTAAAAAGCTGTCGTCTCTTAATACAGAGCTTGAGTCTGCCTCTGTTGAGATTGGAAAACTTTCAGAGCAGATTGAAGACACAAAATCAAAGATTGCAGCAACTGAACAAGAGATTAGCTCTAAAAAAGAGGAGTTGCAGGTAGCGCGTGGCGTTCTTAATGACACTGTGCTTGAAACTTATAAAAATGGTGGCATTTCTTATGTTTCTGTTTTGCTTGGTTCTGCTAATTTTGACGAATTTGCCAGCCGTTTTTACATGTTTTCTAAGGTTGCGCAAAACAGGGCAGCCGCAATTCAAAAAGTTACTGGTCTGCAAAGCGACCTAGAGCAATCTCAGGCAGAGCTTCAAGAAACGCTTGCTTCTCAAGAGCAGCTAATGGCTGAAGAGCAGAGCAAGCAGCAGGTTGCAAAAGATAGCGTTGCTGCTCAGCAAAGCATATTAGATGGGCTTTCTGAAGAAGTGATCGAGCAGGTAAACGCAAGAAACGACACGGTTTATACAAGCAGCGCGTCTGCTTCTAGCAATCAGGAAAGCTCCAATAATTCTGGCGGTTCTTCTGATAGCGGCGGCGGCTATGATTCGCAAGACGAAGACAACTCTAGCGGCGGTGGCGGCGGAAACCCAGGCGGTGGATGTTCTGCCATTGCAGATATTGCCTATAACTATCTTGGTGTTCCTTATGTGTGGGGTGGTACGTCTCCATCAGGTTTTGACTGCTCAGGGCTTGTGCAATATTGCTGCAGACAGGCTGGCATTTCTGTGAGCCGCACTTCTTCGAGCCAATACTATGACGGCTCGCCTGTGTCTCGCGACAATTTGCAGCCAGGGGACTTGGTCTTTTTTGGCTCTGACTTGCACCACGTGGGCATTTATGTTGGCGGAGGATCCTTTATCCATGCTCCTCAAACAGGGGATGTTGTAAAAGTTTCTTCGCTTTCAAGTCGTAGTGACTATTATGGCGCTTGTCGCGTTGGGTAGGCGCTTG
>CAVEKR010000009.1:2295-5673 GCA_963616365.1 Bacteroidaceae bacterium | reverse complement strand
TTTGGTCTATTGCGTTGAGTAAACGCTTTATATAGACAACCTCTTTCAATGCAAGATGCTCTTTTTAAGGGCATCTTGTTTTATATGCGCACTTATGCGAGATTTGCGCTAGTATAGTGGTGTTCGCTAAAAGGCGAGCGCCGCTAGATATAAGCAGGGTGTTCGTCAAACAAATAAAAAACAAGCAACCGAGTAAGAGAGGCTAGTAAGTGCCAGTAACCGATTTTTTGCGCCACAACGCTTCTGCTTATGCAGATGAAGTGGCACTTGTTGAGATAAATCCAGATATTCAGGAGCGCCGAATTATCACGTGGCGCGATTATGATTTGATTCAGCCGACGCAAACTGTTGCCTATAGGCGAGAAATTACGTGGAAGGTTTTTGATGAGAAGGCCAACCGTTTTGCAAACCTGCTGATGGCGCGCGGCGTTGGCAAAGGCGACAAGGTGGGGATTTTGCTCATGAACTGCCTTGAGTGGCTGCCCATTTATTTTGGGATTTTGAAAAGCGGCGCTGTGGCAGTTCCGCTGAATTTTCGATACACTTCTGCAGAGATTGCTTACTGCCTTGACCAGGCAGATGTTGACGTTTTGGTTTTTGGTCCAGAGTTTACTGGTCGTGTAGAAGAGGTTGTTCCAGAAGTTCAGGCGCACCGCCTTTTGTTCTATGTTGGCAAGGACTGTCCGAGTTTTTCTGAGAGTTATCATGAGCTGTGCAGTAATTGTTCGTCAAAAGATCCTTATGTTCCGATTAGCGATGATGAAGATGGGGCAATTTACTTTTCTTCTGGCACGACGGGTTTTCCAAAGGCGATCTTGCATCATCATAGCTCGCTTATGCAAGCAGCGCAAATGGAGCAGGTTCACCATGGGCAAACCCATGACGACGTGTTTTTGTGCATTCCGCCACTGTATCACACGGGTGCAAAAATGCATTGGTTTGGAAGCCTGATAACTGGTTCAAAGGCGGTTTTGCTGCGCGGCGTTACGCCAAAGAGCATTTTTGATGCCATAAGCGATGAGCATTGCAGCATTGTTTGGCTGCTTGTTCCGTGGGCACAAGACATTCTAGCTGCAATTGAGAGCAAAAAGTTAGACATAGCAAACTTTGAGCTTGACCAGTGGCGTCTCATGCATATTGGCGCGCAGCCCGTCCCCAGGAGCTTGATTGAGCGCTGGAAGGCGATTTTTCCTCACCATCAATATGACACTAATTACGGATTGTCAGAGTCCATGGGGCCAGGTTGTGTTCATTTGGGAGTGGACAACATCGACCACGTTGGCGCAATTGGCGTAACGGGTTATAGATGGAAGGCAAAAATCTGCGATAACGCAGGTAAAGAGGTCGCTCAGGGGGATGTGGGCGAGCTTTGGGTTTCAGGTCCTGGCTTGATGGAGTGCTATTATAAAGATGAGGCTGCAACCGCAGAGGTGCTGCGCGATGGCTGGCTTTTGACAGGGGATATGGCTCGCCAGGACGAGGACGGCTTTTATTGGTTGGTTGATCGCAAAAAAGACGTGGTCATTTCTGGTGGAGAAAACATATATCCTGTGCAGGTAGAGGCCTTTTTGGCAGCGCATCCCAAAATTAAGGACGTGGCTGTTATCGGCGTGCCCGATGCGCGCTTGGGCGAGATTGCCTGCGCTGTTATAGAGCTGAAAAGCGGGTGCGAGGACACAACAGAGGACGAGATAAACAAGTTTTGCCTCGATTTGCCAAGGTATAAAAGACCGCGTAAAATTATCTTTGCGCCTGTGCCCAGAAACGCAACAGGCAAGATTGAAAAACCAAAGTTGCGCCGCATGTATGGAGAAGAGCAGCTGGTTGATAAAGAAAACAGGGCTTAAGGGTATGGCGAACACCACGGGGCTAGGCGCGGTGAGCAGGGCGAACGCCCCAGTCGTTTTAGCGAGTATTGAAGGCGTGCCTTTTTAGTCATGAGCCAAAGCCAGCAGTGTGTTCGCCATTAAAGCCGTGCACAGTAAACATAGTAGTTGAGCAGCGTAAATGACCTGCTAATAAAGCTGAACTTATATAAAAGAAACGAGGAATTTTTAAGGTGAGTGGACAAACAAAAGAACAAGTTGGGCAAGCAGCCGAGCAGATAAAAGAACAAGCCGAGCAGACAAGCGAGCAAGCAAAACAGCTCCTCTCGGGCAACGAAGCCGCAGCGCTAGGTGCTTGGCGAGCAGGCGTTGCCGTAGGCGTTGGATATCCTGGAACCCCATCTACCGAGGTGCTCGAGAATTTGGCAAAGCACAAAGAGCCGTATTGCGAATGGTCGCCAAACGAAAAAGTAGCACTTGAAGTGGGCATTGGAGCTTGCATGGGTGGAGTGAGAAGCTTGGTTACCATGAAGCATGTGGGCGTTAACGTAGCAGCTGATCCGCTAATGTCTGCTTGCAATGCTGGTGTTAATGCTGGTCTTGTTATTTTGGCAGCTGATGACCCCAGTATTTATTCCTCTCAAAACGAGCAAGACTCCAGAAATTATGCTGCGTTTGCTCGCGTTCCCATGCTAGAACCTGCAGATTCTGCAGAAACTTACGAATTTATGCAGCGTGCTTTTGATATTTCAGAAACCTTTGATGTTCCTGTAATGATAAGAGAAACTGTTCGCATTGCTCATACAAAAACGCTGGTAAACATATGCGATAAACGCATTGAACAAGAGCCTAAAAAATATGAGCCCGACCCTAAAAAATGGGTCATGGTTCCTGCCAATGCAAGAAAGCGCCGCGTAGATGCTGATAGACGTAGCGAACACCTAGTTGAATACGCAGAGCACAGCGACTTAAACCGCATAGAAATGCGAGATACCAACATGGGCGTTATCTGCAGTGCGGCGGTGTATCAGCAGGTAAGAGAGGCTTTGCCAAATGCAAGCGTATTAAAGCTTGGAATTTCTTGGCCGCTGCCTCCTCAAAAAATCAGAAATTTTGCTGCTCAAGTGGCAAGTTTGTATGTCATAGAAGAGGCATGTTCTTATTTTGCGCCGCTTGTGCGTTCTTTTGGAGTTGCCGTAGCAAACCCACCTTTCCAAGAGCTGCCCCAAGCAGGGGAGATGACCCCAGAGCGCATAAAAAGGTCTTTTGGAATACAGGTTGCTAGAAGATATCCTAAAGCATATGACCTGCCAAGCAGGCCTCCAATGCTTTGCCCTGGGTGCCCCCACCGCTTGGTTTTTGCAACCCTGCGAGACATGAAAGCAATCGTTACAGGAGATATTGGCTGCTACACCCTAGGGGCAACGCCGCCGCTTTCTGCGCTGCATTCAACAATCGACATGGGAGCTTCTCTTTCTATGGCGCACGGCCTTGAGCTGGCAGATGTGCCTGCCAGAAACGAGCGCCCAGTGGTTGGCGTCATTGGGGATTC
>CAVEKR010000009.1:0-1832 GCA_963616365.1 Bacteroidaceae bacterium | reverse complement strand
CGCCAATGCATAGGCTGCAATCAATGCGTGCAAGTTTGCCCTTTTAATTGTATTGGCGAACACCACACTAGCTCGCAGGACAGCAATGAGACAGACAGCAAGGCGCAAACTAGTGATGAGAAAGGGGAGTAGGCTATGGAAAACGATACAAATATTATGGCGAACACCACAGCCGCTGCAGAACCCACAAAAATCACGCCAAACGACACAAAAACGGTACTTCTTGTTGGCGTTGGCGGTCAAGGCACAATTTTAGCAGGCGATATTTTGGCGCATGTGGCAACAGCTGCGCAAAAGGATGTGAAGCTTTCAGAAATTCATGGAATGTCGCAGCGTGGAGGCTCTGTGAGTACTGTTGTCCGTTTTGGAACAAAGGTGCATAGCATGATTGCTGATCTTGGTTGTGCAGACTATATTGTGGCTTTTGAAAAAATCGAAGCTTTGAGAAACCAGGAATATCTCAATAAAGAAACTGGCGTCATGCTTGTAAATGACGAGGTCATCACACCAATTAGTGTGACAAGCGGAGCTGCAAGAATGCCAAAAGACCCTGATGGTCGTCTTGAAAAATATCATGCTATAAAAATTGATGCTGGAAAAATTGCCGAAAGCGTGCAAAGTCCAAAGTCAAGCAATGTGGTTTTGCTTGGAGCGCTTTCTTGCGTGCTTGATTTTGATGTTGAGCTGTGGAAAGATGTCATCTCCAAGCGTGTTCCCCAAAAAACTATTGATGCTAATTTGCAGGCGTTTTCTTTGGGGAGAAGTGCTTTTGAAGAGGCAGCTGCACAAGCAAACGCTGCTGAGAATTAAAGCATAAGCAAGGGCAAAAACCACAGTTTACAAGCCTATGAAGCATAGTTGTTCACATCAGTGTGTACCTCAGACGCCCAGCGCACCTAAAGCGCCCCAAGCGCCAAGAGCAAACTCTCAAATGTTCGGCGTGCCCCAAACGCCCAGCACACTCAAGACGTCGCGCAAACTCTACGTGCTAAAAGCAGCCACATCTCTAAGCTTGGCACTCTGCCTGCTCTTTTGTCTGACTTCTTGCAAGCTTATCCCCAAGACCGAACAAATCGCTGCTGAGGTTAACGGCGTGCAGGTTTCAGAAGCCGATGTGAGCGCCTATATAGAAGGCTTTAGGGCGCAAAACATTGATTACGAGACAAATGACGGCTGGGCAAACTTTTTAGTCCAGGCAGGATACACGGCAGAAGGCTTGCGCCAATACGTGCTTGACGAGGTCTTTATCCCTCAAATTCTTGTTCGCCAAGAATGCCAAAAACGCAATATCTCTGTTATAGATAAAGATTTGAACAAGGTTATCAAGAAAGAAAAAGCCTATTACGAGGGGCGTTTTGGCAAGGATTCGTGGAACAGCGTTTTGGCAAGTTATGGCTATGACGCCGAGCTGTGGAAGGATAACGAAGAAGACCGAATGCTTACAGAAAAGCTGCTAGATAGTGTTGTTTCTCTGGATACAATAAGCGACGAGCAACTGCAAACATACGCAAATAAAAACGCTCGCGCGCTAAACGGCCGCCATTCGTTTTACATCAGTTTCAAAAATGAGCAACTTGCAAAAAGCGCCTATCAGATGCTAAAAAGCGCGACAGGTGATGTTGTGAGCTTGGAAAACTTTTCAAATTTTGCTAATCAAATGGTTGTCCAAAACGATAATTTAGTTTTCAAAACTGACAACACAAATGCAGAAAATGCAGATACCAATAATGGTGAACACTCCACTAGTAGCAACAACACTGACCAAAATAATGCCAGCAATAGCAACAACAGTGATAATGCTCAACAGCAATCACAAGAAACGCTTTTATTAC